>JANOKR010000223.1:0-5692 GCA_031419315.1 Betaproteobacteria bacterium | reverse complement strand
GCCAGATGTTGATCTGCCACGGCGTGTTGTTGATGTGCTCGTCGCCGCGGAAGACGTGGCTGATGCGCATGTCGAAGTCATCGACCACTACGGCGAAGTTGTAGGTGGGCACGCCATCCGGCCTGAGGATGATGAGGTCGTCGATCTCTTCGTTGCTGATGCTGATGTGGCCCTTCACCAGATCGTCCCAATGCACGTGGCCGTGAGTGGGGTTGGCGAAGCGCACCACCGGCTTCACGCCATCGGGCACCGGCGGCAGGGGCTTGCCAGGCGCCGGGCGCCAGCGACCGTCGTAATGGGTCTTCTGGCCGCGAGCACGCTGCGCTTCACGCATCGCGTCCAGCTCTTCGGGCGTGGCGTAACAGCGGTAGGCAGTGCCGGCGGCCAGCATCTGAGCGACCACCGCGTGGTAGCGCTCCAGGCGCTGCATCTGGTAGACCGGGCCTTCGTCATGGTCCAGGCCAAGCCAGTCCATCGCAGCCAGAATCTGATCGACCGAATCCTGCGACGAGCGAGCGACATCGGTATCTTCGATGCGCAACACGAATTGGCCGCCATGGTGGCGCGCGTAGGCCCAGGAATACAGCGCGGTGCGCGCGGTGCCCAGGTGCAAGAAGCCGGTGGGCGATGGGGCGATACGGGTGCGAACCGTCATGCGGCAATCAACGCAAATCCGCGCGCCAGGTCGGCCTTCAGATCTTGCAGATCCTCGAGCCCGACACCGAGGCGAATCATGCCCTGCACGATGCCAGCCGCCGAGCGCTGCGCTTCGGTCAACCGGCCATGCGAGGTGCTCGACGGGTGCGTGATCGTGGTCTTGGTGTCACCCAGGTTGGCGCAGATCGAGCAGATGCGTGTGGCATCGATCACCGCGAAGGCACCGACGCGCCCGCCCTTGACGACGAAGGACACCACGCCGCCGCCCTGCCCTGATTGCTGCGCCATCGCCAGTTCGTGTTGCGGGTGCGATTTCAGGCTCGGGTGATAAACACGCTCGACAGCGGCTTGAGTCTCGAGCCAATGGGCCATTGCCAAAGCCTGCTCGCTTTGGGCTCTGACACGCAGCGACAGCGTCTCCAACCCCTTCAACACGACCCAGGCGTTGAACGGCGACAGGCTCATGCCAGCGCTGCGCATCACGGGCACGAACTTTTCATTGACCAGCTTCTCGCTCGCACACAAGGCACCGGCAATCACGCGGCCCTGGCCGTCGAGGTATTTGGTGCCCGAATGCATGACGATATCGGCGCCCAGTTTGGCCGGCTGCTGCAACGCCGGCGAGCAAAAACAGTTGTCGACTGCGAGCAGCGCGCCGGCCTCGTGCGCGATTTTGGCAAGCGCGGCGATGTCACAAACCTCGGTCAGTGGGTTGGTCGGCGACTCGGCAAACAGCAGCTTCGTATTCGGCTTGACGGCGGCGCGCCATTGCGCAACATCGCTCTGCGAAACAAAGCTCGTCTGCACGCCAAATTTCCCGAACTCGCCGTGCAACAGCTTGATCGTCGAGCCAAAAACCGATTGTGAACAGATCACATGGTCGCCCGATTTCAACAGCGCCACTGCCAGCAGCAGGATCGTCGACATGCCGCTGGATGTGCCGATGCAGGCCTCGGTGCCTTCGAGCGCGGCCAGGCGCCGCTCCATCATCGTCACGGTGGGATTCGAGAAGCGGCTGTAGACGAAGGCTTCGTCTTCGTTGGCAAATCGCGCCGCGGCGGTGGCCGCATCGGGGTGCACAAACGCGCTGGAAAGAAACAGCGCCTCGGAGTTCTCGCCCCACTGCGATGGCGGCAGGCCCTCGCGCACCGCCAGGGTGTCCAGGCGTGCGTCGGCGGGCAGATTGACACGCGGGATGGTCATCAGTTTTCCTGTGCACTTTGCAGCGCCAGCCGTGAATGGTTGCCGGACTCGTCTTCGGCGTCGAACTGCAAGCGCCGCTGTGCCTGCATTGCCGCCAGGTCCGAGGCAGTGACATCGCCGGTGATGTAGTGGCCGTCGAAGCAGCTCGCCTCGCAGCCGTCGAGCTTCGGGTTGAGCTGGGCGATGACCCGTTTCATCGCGTCCACATCCTGGTAGATCAACGCATCGGCGCCGATGAATTCGCGGATCTCTTCGATGCTGCGGCCATGCGCGACGAGCTCTTCCTTGGTCGGCATGTCGATGCCGTAGACATTCTGGAAGCGCACCGGCGGCGCCGCCGACGCCAAATAGACCTTGTTGGCACCGGCCTCGCGAGCCATCATCACGATCTCTTTGCTCGTTGTGCCGCGCACGATCGAATCGTCGACGAGCAGCACGTTGCGGCCGCGGAATTCGACGCCGATGGCATTGAGCTTTTCGCGCACGCTCTTTTTGCGCACCGACTGCCCGGGCATGATGAAAGTGCGCCCGACATAGCGGTTCTTGACGAAGCCTTCGCGGTACGGCTTGCCGATGCGGTGGGCGAGCTGCATCGCACTCGGCCGGCTCGATTCAGGGATCGGGATCACGACGTCGATTTCGCTCGGCGGGATCGTCGAGATCAGACGCTGCGCCAAGGTCTCACCCAGATTCAGCCGCGCCTGATAGACCGACACGCCGTCGAGCACCGAGTCGGGCCGCGCCAGGTAGACATACTCGAACATGCAGGGCTGCAGGCTCGGGCGCTCGGCACATTGGCGGGTGTGGATCTCGCCGTCGAGGTCGATGAAGATGGCTTCGCCCGGCGCCACGTCGCGGGTCAGCTTGTGCCCCGTTCCTTCGAGCGCCACCGACTCGCTGGCGACCATCACTTCGGGGCCATCGGGGCCGGTGCTCTGGCCAAAACACAAAGGCCGGATACCAAACGGATCACGAAACGCGAGCAGCCCATGCCCTGCTATCAGCGCGACCACGGCGTAGGAGCCCTTGACCCGCCGGTGCACCGCACCGACGGCCTTGAAAACCTGCGCCGGCGTCAACGGCAGTTCACGCGCAGCGAGCTCGAGTTCGTGGGCGAGCACATTGATCAGCACTTCGGTATCGCTGTCGGTGTTGATATGCCGGCGGTCGACTGCAAACAGTTCCGCCTTCAGCGCCGCCGCGTTGGTCAGGTTGCCGTTGTGCACGAGCACGATGCCGTAGGGGGCGTTGACATAAAACGGCTGCGCTTCTTCTTCGCTGTAGGCATTGCCCGCGGTCGGGTAGCGCACCTGGCCCAGCCCTACCGTGCCCGGCAGCGCACGCATATTGCGGGTGCGGAAGATGTCGCGCACCATGCCCCGCGCCTTGTGCATGTGGCAGCGCGTGCCGCGCATCGTGACGATACCGGCGGCGTCCTGCCCGCGGTGCTGCAAGAGCAGTAGCGCGTCGTAGATGAGCTGGTTGACGGGCGCCTTCGAGATGACGCCGACGATGCCGCACATGAATCTGGAATCCTTTTTACTTGTCTTTGGCTGCGCAGGTGCTCAAGCCGGCAGCCACTGCACCAGCGGCGCCGGCAGCAGCGGCTTGACACCTTGCAGCACCACCCCGAGCCAGCGCGCACCGGTTGACGCCTGCCAGGCACCCGATTGTGCGGCCGGCGTCAAGGCCACGACGGTCGTGACCACCAGCAACAACACCAGCCCGCGGACCAGGCCGAAGGCGGCACCCAGGATGCGGTCGGGCACGGTCAGCGGCGTCGCGCTGATGGCCATGCGTACCAGCCGGGCAGCCAGGCTCCAGGCGACCAATGCGGCCATGAAGGTCAAGACCAGCGCTGCGGCGTGATTCAGCGCCGAGCCGGGCATGCCGACCGGGATATAAGCCGCGGCGTGCGGCGCGTACCAGACCGCGGCGAAATAAGCGACGAGCCAACCGGCCAGCGACATCAGCTCGAACACCAGGCCGCGCCAGATGCCGATCAGCACCGACAACGCCAGCGCGATGATCAAGGCCCAGTCGACCCACGGCAGGGCGTCGCTCACAACGCCAACACGGCACCTGGTAGGCCTGCCGCCTTCAGCCGCGCTTGCACCTTGAGCGCTTCTTCGCGCGTCTCGAACGGCCCGGCACGAACCCGCGTGCGTGTGCCCTTGTCGGTCTCCACGGCCTGGGCATAAGTCTTCAGGCCCAGCGCCTCGACCTTGCTGCGCGCTTCGCGTACCGCGGCGACATCGGCAAAGGCGCCGACCTGGACGACAAAACGCGCGCCGCGCGAATCCGACGCCGCAGCGGCGGTTGCAACGGTCGCCGCCGGCAGTGTGGGCGCTGCTTTGACCGCAGAGGTGGCCGGTTTGGCTTCGAGCAACGCCTTCGCGCGTTCGGCATCCTTGGCGGTGAGCGCCGCGGTCGGCGGTGACTTCGGCTCGGCCGCAGGTTTGGGCGCAGGTTTGGACCCCGACGCCGAGGTCGTTGGTGTCGGAACCGGGGCCGTCACCGCAGCCACCGGCTCGGCCACCGCCGCCGGCGCAATGTCAACGGCCGAAGCCGGCGCCGCGGCAGCCGGCGCCACCTTGGCCGACTTCGGCGGCGGGGGCAGCGGCGCGACAGCATCCTTGCGCGGGATCTCGATCGGCAGATCCACCGGGATCGCACGCGGCTGGGTTTCAAACAGCAGCGGGAAAGCGATCACACCGACCGCGAGCAGCACCGCCGCACCGATCAAACGCCGCCGCGCACCGGTGCGCGCCGATGCCGCGGCTTCGTCCGGCAGCGCTGCCGCGGCGGGCTGGGGTGCTTTGCGTTTCAAGAAGGACAGCAGGGCCATGAGATCAAGCGATTGCGGTGGCCGCTGCAAGCGGTTCAGGACGCCCTATCAGCCTGCCAAATTAGCCCAAATGGGCAGCCTTGGTTTTGGGCAGCCCTTCCTTCAGCACACCACCGACGGTATAGAAGGAACCGAAGACCACAATTCTATCAGCGGGGTCTGCGCCATCGAGCGCCGCACGCAGCGCTTGCGACGGGCCGGCGTGGCAGTGAACCGCAACCTCGCGGCCCGCTGTCGACGACATCTGCGGCGCGGCCCTCGCCGCCTGGATGGATGCCCGCACCGCCGCCGCCAGTTGCGCGGCCGTTGCAGCGCGCGGCGTGTCCAGATCACACAGATGCCAGCTGTCGACGAGTGGCCCCATGCGCTTGACGACGGCTTCGATATCCTTGTCGCGCATCGCGCCAAAAACGGCATGCGTGCGCGGATAAAAACCCATCTGGTCGAGATTCAGTGCCAGCACCGCCACCGACTGCGCGTTGTGCGCGACATCGAGCACCAGCGTCGGCGCACCAGGCACGATCTGAAAACGCCCGGGCAGGTCGACCAGTGCCAGGCCGGTGCGCACGGCCTGCGCGCTGATCGGCAACCGATCACGCAGCGCCTCGAAGGCCGCCAGCGCACCTGCGGCGTTGAGCAACTGGTTAGCGCCACGCAGCGCCGGGTAGGCCAGGCCGCTGAAACGCCGGCCGCGGCCCGACCAGTTCCACTGCTGGCGATCACCCTGGTGGTTGAAGTCGCGGCCGACAAGCCAGAGGTCGGCGCCAATCGCCGCGGCGTAGTCGATGACGCTGCGCGGCGGCACCGGGTCGCTGACGATCGCCGGCTTGCCGGCGCGCATCACACGCGCTTTTTCACCGCCGATGCTTTCGCGGTCGGGGCCAAGGTATTCAACATGGTCGATGTCGATGCTCGTGATCACCGCGCAGTCGGTGTCGATCACGTTCACGGCGTCAAGACGGCCACCGAGGCCGACTTCGAGGA
>JANOKR010000222.1:0-6020 GCA_031419315.1 Betaproteobacteria bacterium | reverse complement strand
ATGGGCATCAACGAACACGCCAAGGTGCAGGTTCGAAAAGTATGAGCCTGCCCGGCCGCCCGAAAGGCGAATTGACCGCAGCGCAATGCGCGGAGGTTGGCTGATGAGCGGCGCGCCGGAGGTCTTTCACGGCACCACGATCTTGAGCGTGCGGCGGGGTGACCAAGTCGCGATGGGCGGCGATGGCCAGGTCACGCTCGGCGCGGTCGTCGTCAAGGCTACGGCGCGCAAGGTGCGCAAGTTGTACCGCGACCAGGTGCTGGCCGGTTTTGCCGGCTCCACCGCCGACGCTTTCACGCTCTTCGAGCGCTTTGAAGCGAAGCTCGAAAAACACCAGGGCCACCTCGTGCGTGCCGCCGTCGAGTTGACCAAGGACTGGCGCACCGACCGTGTATTGCGCCGCCTCGAAGCGATGCTCGCGGTGGCCGACCGCACGGCGTCGCTGATCATCACCGGCAGCGGTGATGTGCTCGAACCCGAACTCGGCATCGTCGCCATCGGCTCCGGTGGCGCATACGCCCAGGCCGCGGCGCGTGCACTCGTCGAACACACCTCGATGTCGGCCGCCGAGGTCGTCAAACAATCGCTCGTCATCGCCGGCGACCTGTGCATTTACACCAACCAGCAGCACACTATTGAGACCTTAGAGTGACCGCAGGCATGACCCCGCAGGAAATCGTCAGCGAACTCGACCGCCACATCGTCGGCCAGGCCGGCGCCAAGCGGGCGGTGGCGATCGCGCTGCGCAACCGCTGGCGGCGGATGCAGGTGGACGAAAAACTGCGCGGCGAAATCACGCCGAAAAACATCCTGATGATCGGCCCCACCGGTGTCGGCAAGACCGAGATCGCACGCCGGCTGGCGCGGCTGGCAGATGCGCCGTTTGTGAAGGTCGAAGCGACCAAGTTCACCGAAGTCGGCTACGTCGGCAAGGATGTCGACACCATCATCCGCGACCTCGTCGAAGTTGCGGTCAAACAAGAGCGCGAGCGCCAGATGCGCGGCAAGCGGGCGCTGGCTGAAGATGCCGCCGAAGACCGCGTGCTCGACATCCTGGTGCCGCCACCGCGCAACGTCGGCTTTGGCAGCAGCAGTAGCAGCAATAGCGGCGACACCGCTCCAACCGACAGCAACACACGCCAGGTCATGCGCAAGCGCCTGCGCGAAGGCAGCCTGGCAGACAAGATCATCGAAATCGAGGTCGCGCAGGCCAAACCGGCGCTGGAGATCATGGGCCCGCAGGGCATGGAAGAAATGGCCGACCAGCTCAAGGGCCTGTTTTCGCAGCTCGGCGCCGGTAGGCGCGAAACGCGCAAGCTCAAGGTCGCCGATGCGTTGCGCCTGATGGTCGAAGAAGAAGCCGGCAAGCTCGTCAACGACGACGATATCCGCGCCGCCGCGGTGACGCAGGCCGAAAGCAACGGCATCGTATTCATCGACGAAATCGACAAGGTCGCGTCGCGCGGCGAACATGGCGGCGCCGAGGTCAGCCGCCAGGGTGTGCAGCGCGACCTGCTGCCGCTGGTCGAAGGCACCGCGGTGAATACCAAATACGGCGTGGTGCGCACCGACCACATCCTGTTCATCGCCTCGGGCGCTTTTCACCTCGCCAAGCCGAGTGACCTGATCCCTGAGCTGCAAGGGCGTTTTCCGATCCGCGTTGAACTGTCGTCGCTGTCGGTGGCCGACTTCGAAGCGATCCTGACGAGCACTCACGCGAGCCTGGTCAAGCAGTACCACGCGCTGCTCGCCACCGAAGGCGTGACGCTGGAGATCCTGCCGGCCGCGGTGCGGCGGCTGGCGCAGATCGCCTTCGAGGTCAACGAGCGCACCGAGAATATCGGCGCCCGGCGCCTGGCCACGGTGATGGAGCGGCTGCTCGACGAGATCAGCTTCGATGCCCCGAACCGCGGCGGTCAGACGGTGGTCATCGATGCCGCCGACGTCGACGCACGGCTGGCCGAGCTGGCCAAGAACGAAGACCTGTCGCGGTACATCCTGTAAGCGCGTCCTGTAAGCGCGTCCTGTCAGCGCGTCCTGTCAGCGCGGCGCGGCGCCCGCCGCCATCGGTTGTGCGGCCCCGAAAGACAGCGTCCGTGACGTCGGTCGTCGAACGATCAGCCGCGCCGGGCGTGCAGCGCCAGCAGGCCGTCGAAGATCAGCGCGTCGATCAGCTCATGTTCGATCTGCAGGCTCGGCGCGACTTTCCAGCCGGCGCCGCCGGTCATGATCGTGCGCGGCAGCTGGCCACTGCGCTGCGCCAGATGCCGGTGCAGGCGCTCGATCGCGCCAGTGATGGCATAGGTGCCGCCGCTGGTCAGCGCATCGCTGGTATTGGTCGGGAAGTCGACGACATTGCCGGTCGGCACCCGCAGCCCGGCGGTGCCACTTTCCAGCGCGCGCAACATGATGCCGTGGCCGGGCAGGATCAGCCCACCCAGAAAACGCCCTTCAACGTCGATCGCGTCGACCGTGACCGCGGTGCCGATCATCACCACCAGCGCCGGGCAGACCTGCGGGCCGGCCAGCACATGCCAGCGCGCGCCGATCTGGGCCACAAAGCGGTCGGTGCCGAGCCGGCCCGGGTGGTCGTAGCCGTTGACGATGCCGCCCGCCGCCGCGGCAGCGACGACCCAGCGCGGGGACACGTCCCACAGCTCGAGCTGCTCTTCGACACGCCGGCGCACCGCGTCGCCAGCGACGTTGCAGCCGATGATCTGGGTCGGCGCCGGCAGCGTCTTCCAATCGCCGTCGGTCAGCTCCTCGATCGTTTCGAGAAAAACGGCGCCGCTGAAGAGGGCCTCGGCCCCCGGCTGCGCCGATGCATAGAGCGCCCATTTCAGGCGCGTGTTGCCGATATCGATGGCCAGCAATGTCATGGCATGCCCTGTTTGCCCAGGGCGATGTTAACGAGGCTGCGCGCGATGCCCGCGATGCGGGGTAAACCACGACGCTGCCGCGACGCGCCGGGCCTGGTGTAGGCAGCATCGCGACCGGCGCCAACCAGCAGTGGCATCATCACCGGCTGCCACCGACTGCCGCGCCCATGACCGACCTGTCCGCCGAAGCCCAAGCCCTGGCCAACTACCGGCCGACGAACAAGGTGCGTTTTGTCACTGCGGCCTCGCTCTTCGACGGCCACGACGCGGCGATCAATATCATGCGCCGCATCCTGCAGGGCATGGGCTGCGAGGTCATCCACCTCGGCCACAACCGTTCGGTCGACGAGGTCGTCACCGCCGCGCTGCAAGAAGACGTGCAAGGCATCGCGATCAGCAGCTACCAGGGCGGGCATGTCGAGTATTTCAAATACATGATTGACGCGCTGCAGCGCCGCGGCGGCAAACAGGTGCAGGTCTTTGGCGGTGGCGGCGGGGTCATCGTGCCGACTGAGATCAACGAGCTGCAAGCCTACGGCGTGGCGCGTATCTACAGCCCCGAAGACGGCCAGCGCATGGGCCTGGCCGGCATGATCGGCGAGATGGTGATGCGCTGCGACCACGCCATGCCGGCGCAGGCACCGACCGGCGCGGCCGCGTTGCAGGGCCACAGCGACGGCGCCTGGCGCGCGCTCGCGCAGGCCATCACCGCGCTCGAAAACGGCAGCGCCGATGCGGCTTTCAAAGCGCAGATCGCGCAGACTGCCGCTGCCAGCAAGACCCCGGTGCTGGGCATCACCGGCACCGGCGGCGCCGGCAAATCGAGCCTCACCGACGAGCTCATCCGCCGTCTGCGGCTGGACCAGGGCGATGCGCTGAACATCGCGGTCATCAGCATCGACCCGTCTCGGCGCAAGAGCGGCGGCGCGCTCTTGGGCGACCGCATTCGCATGAATGCGATCTCGCCTTGGGGCGACAGCGCGCGGGTCTTCATGAGAAGCCTCGCCACCCGCGACTTCGGCAGCGAAATCAGCCAGGCATTGCCGGATGTGCTGGCCGCCTGCAAATGCGCCGGCTTCGACCTGATCGTCGTCGAGACCTCGGGCATCGGCCAGGGTGACGCCGCAATCGTGCCGCTGGTGAATCTGCCGATGTATGTGATGACACCCGAGTTCGGCGCTGCCAGCCAGCTCGAAAAAATCGACATGCTCGACTTTGCCGAGTTTGTCGCGATCAACAAGTTCGACCGCAAGGGCGCCGCCGATGCACTGCGGGATGTCGCCAAGCAGGTGCAGCGCAACCGCGCCGCGTTCGACCAGATGCCCGACACGATGCCGGTCTTTGGCACCATGGCCAGCCGCTTCAACGACGACGGCGTGACCGCGCTCTACCAGGCCCTGCTGCCGCGGCTTGCAGCGTTAGGCATGCCCACCGTCACGAGCCGCCTGCCGCCGGCGCTGACCCGCCACAGCACCCACCAGGTGCCGATCGTGCCCGGCGCGCGGGTGCGTTATCTGGCCGATATCGCCGACACCGTGCGTGCCTACAAACGCCGCGCGCTACAGCAGGCGCGGCTGGCGCGCGAGGTGCAACAGCTGCGTGCCGCGGCGCGCATGTTGCAAGCCGCGAACCCGGCCAAGCACCGCGCTGTCGAAGCCACCACGGCGCTCGCCGACGAGCGCGAAACCGGCCTCGATGCAGCGGCGAAAAAACTGCTCGCGATGTGGCCCGCGATGCAGCAGGCCTACGCCGGCGACGAATATGTGGTGAAGATCCGCGACCGCGAAATCCGCACCGCGCTGACCCACACCACGCTGTCGGGCAGCAAGATCCGCAAGGTCGCGCTGCCGGCTTATGAAGACCATGGCGAGCTGCTGAAATGGCTGCTGCTCGATAACGTGCCGGGCTCGTTCCCGTACACCGCCGGCACCTTTGCCTTCAAGCGCGAAGGCGAAGACCCGACCCGCATGTTTGCCGGCGAAGGCGACGCCTTCCGCACCAACCGGCGTTTCAAGATGGTCAGCGAAGGCCTGCCCGCCAAGCGCCTGTCGACGGCTTTTGATTCGGTCACGCTGTACGGCAACGACCCCGGCCTGCGCCCCGATATCTACGGCAAGGTCGGCAACTCCGGCGTTTCGATCGCGACGCTCGACGATATGCAGGTGCTGTACTCGGGTTTCGATTTGTGCAGCCCGAGCACGTCGGTATCGATGACGATCAACGGCCCGGCGCCGACGATCCTGGCGATGTTCATGAATACCGCGGTCGACCAGCAACTCGCCAAATTCGAGGCTGACAACCGGCGCCAGCCAACCAGCGACGAGGCCAACAAGATCCGCGCCTGGACACTGGCCAATGTGCGCGGCACGGTGCAGGCCGACATTCTGAAAGAAGACCAGGGCCAGAACACCTGTATCTTCTCGACCGAGTTTTCGCTCAAGGTGATGGGCGATATCGCCGAGTATTTTGTGCATCACGATGTGCGCAACTTTTACTCGGTGAGCATCAGCGGTTATCACATCGCCGAAGCCGGCGCAAACCCGATCAGCCAGCTCGCTTTTACGCTCAGCAACGGCTTCACTTTTGTCGAGGCGTACCTGGCGCGTGGCATGCACGTCGACGACTTCGCGCCGAACCTGAGCTTCTTTTTCAGCAACGGCATGGACCCCGAATACACCGTGCTCGGGCGCGTCGCGCGGCGCATCTGGGCGACCGCGATGCGCGACCGCTATGGCGCGAATGAACGCAGCCAGAAGCTCAAATACCACGTCCAGACCAGCGGCCGCAGCCTGCATGCGCAGGAGATCGCCTTCAACGATATCCGCACCACGCTGCAGGCGCTGATCGCGGTCTACGACAACTGCAATTCGCTGCACACCAACGCCTACGACGAAGCGATCACGACACCGACCGAAGAGAGTGTGCGCCGCGCGATGGCGATCCAGCTCGTCATCAACCGCGAATGGGGCCTGGCCAAGAACGAAAACCCGAACCAGGGCGCTTTTGTGATCGACGAACTCACCGAGCTGGTCGAAGAAGCGGTGCTGTCGGAGTTTGAAAAAATCGCCGAGCGCGGTGGTGTGCTCGGGGCCATGGAGACCGGCTACCAGCGCGGCAAGATCCAGGAAGAGAGCATGCACT
>JANOKR010000221.1:0-22365 GCA_031419315.1 Betaproteobacteria bacterium | reverse complement strand
GACCACCGGGCGGCCATCGAGCAGGCGATCGACGGCTCGATGGTCTCGCTCGATTTGCTGCTGGCCGGCGACATGAACAAGGCGATGATGAAGCTGCACCCCAAACCCCCAAAACCAGCGGCAGTGCCGTCGGAGCCCAAGCCATGAAGCCGGCGTGGTGCGTGTTGTTGGTGATGTTCGCCTTGTGCAGCGGATTGCCAGCACAGTCTGCGACCAAGGTCTACCGCTGCGGCCCCGACGGCCGCGAGTTCTCGCAGATCCCGTGCAAAGAAGGCCGGCCAGTCGACAGCGCCGACGAGCGCAGCGGGACGCAGCAGCGCGACGCCCAGGCAGTGGCCGCCAGCCAGACCCAGCTCGCCCGCAAGCTCGAAGCCGAGCGCAAGGCGCGCGAGGCGGCCGCGGCCAAACAAGGCCCGGCGGGCATCAAGGCGGCCGCAGCACCCGAGGCCGCTTCGGCGACCAAAGGCAGGAAGAAAAAGCGCGGCGCCGACAGCGACGAGGCCGGTACAAGTACCGCAGCGCAGCTGCCGGCAAAACAGAAACCGCGCTGAATGCGCTGATCGTGCTGATCGCTCAGGCCGGCGCCTGGCCCGTCAGCCGCTCGTACTTGACGAGCAACTGCGTCCGGGTTTCGACACACGCCGGGTTCACCGGGATGCAGCTCACCGGGCAGACCTGGACACATTGCGGCTCGTCAAAATGGCCAACACATTCGGTGCATTTGACCGGGTTGATCTCGTAGATCAGTTCGCCCATATAAATCGCCTCGTTCGGGCACTCCGGCTCGCACACGTCGCAGTTGATGCACTCGTCGGTGATCCACAGGGCCATCAGGTGATCCACCACTCGGCAAGGCGCAAAAACATCACTCTTCGGGCGCCGCCGCAACCCGCTCCTGCAGGCGCCGCAGCACCGAAGGTGCGACAAATTTCGAGACATCACCACCGAGCGTGGCGATCTCGCGCACGAAGGTGCCGCTGACAAACTGGAACTGGTCGCTCGGTGTCAGGAACAGCGTTTCGACCTCAGGCATGAGCTGCCGGTTCATGCCGGCCATCTGGAATTCATACTCAAAATCGCTCACCGCGCGCAGCCCGCGCACCACCGCCTTGCCGCCGATATCGACGACAAAACTGCTCAGCAGGCCGCGGAAGGCCATCACCTCGACGTTGCCAAACGGCGCGGCGATTTCCTTGGCCATGTCCAGCCGCTCGGCGATGGTGAACATGGTGCGTTTGTGATGCCCGGCGGCGACCGCCAGCACCAGGCGGTCGAAGAGACTGGCGGCGCGCCGCATCAGGTCGGCGTGGCCGAGCGTCATCGGGTCGAAGGTGCCGGGATAAACGGCGGTCAGCGGGGATTTCAGGCTCACTGCGCGGGCTCCTGTGCGCCGGGTTTCAGCGGGGCCGCGCTTGCGACCTCGGGTTCAACACCGGATTCGGCCCCGGGTTCGGCCCCGGGCGTGGCCAGTGTAGGCGCGGCGCGCAGGAGCCGGTAGTGCACCGCACCGGCGCGGCCGGCGCGGTGGATTTCGATGCCTTCGGCCAAGTCGCGCAACGCCGCCGGTGATTCGGCGTAGATGAAGCCACCCGGCGCCAAGGTGCGCAGCGCCGCGGCCAGCGCACGATCGAGCAGCCCGGCGTCATACGGTGGGTCGAGCAGTACCAGGTCAAATTGCCCCGGCGCGGCGCGCGCCAGCGCGGCAACGCCGTCACCGGGCTCGACGCGCACCATCGTCGCAGCCAGGCGCTGCTGCACGGCGCGCAACGACTTCACCAACGCCGCATCACGCTCGACGAGCAGCACCGAGGCCGCGCCGCGCGACGCGGCTTCGAAGCCGAGTGCGCCGCTGCCCGCAAAGGCGTCGATGACACGCCAGCCGGTCAGGTCCTGGCCGAGCCAGTTGAACAACGTCTCGCGCACGCGGTCGGGCGTCGGCCGCAGCCCGGGGCGGTTGGCCACCGGCAGCTTGCTGCGTTTCCACTGGCCGCCGATGAGGCGGACTTCGTGGGTGCCTCCGCCGATCAGGCGTGCTGGCGGTGTGCTTTCGGTTTGTAGCTGGACTTCGCGGACCCACCCGCCCGGGACGCGCTTGTTTCGCGGCGCTGCTCGGGCTTTCACTGGCGCACCAGGATGCCGTCGCGAGCCAGAAACTCTTTGGCCTGCGCGACGCTGAATTCGCCGTAATGGAAGATGCTCGCTGCGAGCACCGCGTCGGCACCGCCAATGCGGATGCCGTCGGCCAGATGCTGCAGCGTGCCGGCGCCGCCCGAAGCGATCACCGGCACCGTGACCGCGTCGCTCACCGCGCGCGTCAACTCAAGGTTAAAGCCTCGTTTGGTGCCATCGCGGTCCATGCTCGTGAGCAGGATCTCGCCGGCACCAGCGTCGACCATGCGGCGCGCCCAGTCCACCGCATCGATACCCGTATTGCGCCGCCCGCCGTGGGTGTAGACCTCCCAGCCGGGAGCACCAACGCGCGCCTTGGCGTCGATCGCGACGACGATGCATTGCGCGCCGTATTTGTCAGACGCCGCTTCGATGAGCGCCGGGTCAGCGACTGCCGCCGAGTTGAAGCTGACCTTGTCGGCGCCGGCGTTGAGCAGCCGGCGAACATCGGCGACGCGGCGCACGCCGCCACCGACGGGCAGCGGGATAAAAAACTGCGCGGCGACGGCTTCGATGATGTGCAGCAGCAGGCCGCGGTCGTCGCTGGTCGCGGTGATGTCGAGGAAGGTCAGTTCGTCGGCGCCTTGATCGTTGTAGCGCGCGGCGATCTCGACCGGATCACCGGCATCGCGCAGGCCGACGAAGTTGACGCCCTTGACGACGCGGCCGCCGGTGACGTCCAGGCAGGGGATGATGCGTTTGGCGAGCATGGCCGGAGCATAGCCAATGCCGTGACTCGCTGTGACGGCGGCGACACGAAGCCGCCGCGGCGATGCACTACCATGACGTTGACCGCGATCGTCAACCCCGGGCCCACCCCTTGCCCCCCTACCCGACCCCGCCGAGCCATGCTGCAAACCACCTCGTTCCCACGCCTCACCGCCCTGCTGTGCACCACGTCATTGGCCCTGCTCGCCGCCTGCGGCGGCGGTGGCGGTGACGCCGGCACTCCGCAGCCCACCGCCACCGGTGCCACGATCGCCGCGGCCAGCGGCGCGCCGCGTTACGGCCAGCCGGCGCTGGTGACGATCAATGGCGCCAACCTCGACCAACCGATGTCGGCTGCGTCACCCGGCTGCACGCCGATGACGCGTAGCACCACCGCGCCGAATATCAGCACCGCAACCACCGCCTACTACACCTGCAATGTCGTGGGTGTCGGCCCGCAGACGGTGACGATCACGCGCAACAGCGATGGCGGCACCCTGACCACCGCGGCCTACAGCATCCCGATGCCGCAGGTGACGATGACGGTGAGCAATGGCGTCGGCGTCAACGGCAACCTGGTCATCACGCTGGCACCCGACAAAGCGCCGATCACGGTCGACAATTTTCTGGCCTACGTGAACTCGGGTTTCTACATCGGCACGATCTTCCATCGCGTGATTTCGACGCCGACGCCGTTTGTGATCCAGGGTGGCGGATTCCTGCCGATCACGACGCTGCCGCCGGCGCCCAAGGAAGGCCTGCGCCCGGCAATTGTTCTGGAAGACGACAAGGGCCTGCTCAATACGCAGTGGTCGGTGGCGATGGCACGCACCGGCGTCGCCGATTCGGCGACCTCACAGTTTTTTGTCAACCTGGTGGCGAACAGCTTTCTCGACCGCACCGCCACCGCACGCGGTTATGCGGTTTTCGGCAGCGTGACCACCAATACCGCGCTGGCCACCGCGATCAGCAACGCACCTTGTTCGGCGATCACTGGCTTTTCTGAATGTGCCCCGTCGCCGAATGTGGTCATCAACAGCGCCACACAGAACCAGTAGTCAGCACCGTGACGCGCGCTGCGCGTCGTCGTCAGAGCACGCGCAACTCATCAGCCCTTCGCTGCGCCGCCGTGAAATCAAGCGCGCCGTTGTAGATCGAGCGGCCGCAGATGACGCCGCTGACGCCGTCGGCCTCGACCGCGCAGAGCTGTTCGATATCGGGCAGGCCGGCCAGCCCGCCCGAGGCGATGACGGGGATGCTCAGTGCCTGCGCGAGCTTCACGGTGGCTTCGATATTGATGCCGGTCAACATGCCGTCGCGGCCGATGTCGGTGTAGATCACCGCTTCGACGCCGTAGTCCTCGAACTTCTTCGCGATATCGATCACCTCGTGGCCGGTGAGCTTGCTCCAGCCGTCGGTGGCGACACGGCCGTCGCGGGCATCGAGGCCAACGATGATGTGGCCGCCGAAGGCCGTGCAGGCATCCTTCAGGAAACCCGGGCTCTTGACCGCGGCGGTGCCGATGACGACATAAGTCAGGCCGTCATCGAGATAACGCTCGATGGTGTCGAGGTCGCGGATGCCACCGCCGAGCTGCACCGGGATCGAATCGCCGACAACACGCAGGATCGATTTGACCGCACTTTTGTTGATCGGCTTGCCGGCAATGGCGCCGTTCAGGTCGACCAGATGCAGCCGGCGCGCGCCGGCATCGAGCCAGCGCCGGGCCATCGCCGCCGGGTCGTCGCCGAAGGTGGTGGACAGGTTCATGTCGCCTTGTTGAAGGCGGACACATTTGCCGTCCTTCAGGTCGATCGCCGGTATCAGCAACATGGCGCGGGCAATAGTGGGTTGTGGTGGAGTCGGGAGCCGACGCCCGGCCAAGCCGGGCGCTCAGGGTTGCCAGTGTAGAAAATTGCGGTACAGGGCGAGGCCAAACGCGGCGCTCTTTTCGGGGTGGAACTGGGTCGCAAAAATATTATCGCGGGCCACCGCGCAGGTAAAGCGCCCACCGTAATCGGCCTCGCCCGCGGTGTGGTGCGGGTCAGACGGTGCGGTGTAGTAGCTGTGCACGAAATAAAACCACGAATCGTCGGGGATGCCTTGCCACAGCGGATGCGGCGCTCGCGCTGGCATCGACGACGGCGACGATGAGCCTTGCGCGACGCGGTTCCAGCCCATCTGCGGCACCTTGAAGCGGCTGCCGTCGGGCTGCAAACGGCCAGCCAGATCGAACCGCCGCACGCGGCCGGGGATCAGGCCCAGGCCCGGTGTGTCCTGCTCGTCGCTGTGGTCGAGCAGCATCTGCATGCCGATGCAGACACCCAGCAGCGGTTTGTTCGCCGCCGCATGCAGCACCGCGGCTTGCAGGCCGGAATCGCGCAGCTCGCGCATGCAGTCGCGCATCGCACCCTGGCCCGGCAGCACGACACGGTCGGCAGCAAAGACCTCGTCGGGGTCGGCGCTGACCTTGACCTCGAACTCGCTGCCCGCGGCGACATGCAACACCGCCTGCGAGACCGAACGCAGGTTGCCCATGCCGTAGTCGACGACCACGACCGTGGCGCGGCCCGCTGCGCTGGCACCGGTCACAGACTCCCCTTCGTCGAAGGGATCACGCCGGCCGCGCGTGGGTCAGCGGTCAGCGCCATGCGCAGCGCGCGCGCAAAAGCCTTGAACACCGTCTCGCACTGGTGATGCGCGTTGTCGCCTTTGAGGTTGTCGATATGCAGCGTGACCAATGCGTGGTTGGCAAAACCCTGGAAAAACTCGTAGGCAAGCTGGGTATCAAAACCGCCGACCATGCCGGATTTGAAAGGCACGTCCATGTGCAAACCCGGGCGGCCTGAAAAGTCGATCACCACCCGCGACAGCGCTTCGTCCAGTGGCACATAAGCGTGGCCGTAGCGCGTGATGCCCCGTTTGTCGCCCACCGCTTGCGCCACCGCCATGCCCAGCGTGATGCCGACATCTTCGACCGTGTGGTGGCCATCGATATGCAGGTCGCCGTTGGCATGGATGTCCAGGTCGATGAGGCCGTGGCGCGCGATCTGGTCGAGCATGTGGTCAAAAAAACCGATGCCGGTGTTGAGCTTGGCCGCGCCGCTGCCGTCGAGGTCGATGATCACGCGGATCTGCGTTTCCTTGGTATCGCGGCGGATATCGGCGGTGCGATTCGCGGTCGGGTTCACAGGCTCGCTTTCAACGCTTGCAGCATGAGTTGATTTTCGTCAGCGGTGCCCACCGTCAGGCGCAGGCAGTTGGCAAGCAGCGGGTGCATGCCAGCGACATTTTTCACCAGCACGCCGCGCGCCTTCATGCCTTCAAACGCACGCTTCGAATCGGGCACCCGCAGCAGGATCATGTTCGCTTCGCTCGGGTAGACGCGTACACCGGCAATATCCGCCAGCGCACCTTGCAGCCACGCGCGGCTCTCACGCAGCAGTGCTGCCTGACGCGCAAACTCATCGGCATGGTCGATCGCAAACAGCGTCGCCTCGGCGTTGAGCACGCTGATGTTGTAGGGCGGGCGGACCTTGTCGATCTGTTCGATCAGCGCTGCTGCGCCACACAGATAACCCAGCCGCACGCCGGCCAGCCCAAATTTGCTCAGCGTGCGCAGCACCAGCACATGCGGCTGCGCGGCCATGCGCTGCATCCAGCTGCGCGATGAAAACGGCTGGTAGGCCTCGTCGAAAACGACAAACCCTCGGCCTTGTGCGCCGACCGCGGCGACGATCTTGTCGATCACCGCGTCGTCAAAAAGATTCGCCGTCGGGTTGTTCGGGTAGGCGATGTAGGTGATCGACGGCCGGTATTGTTCGATCGCCGCGAGCATTGCGGGGGCATCAAGCTCGAAGTCGGGTGTCAGCGGCACGCCGAGAAATTGCAGCCCCTGCAACTGCGCCGACATCGCGTACATCACAAAACCCGGCAGCGGCGCGAGCACCGACCCTCCGGGCACATCGCAGGCCATCGCGAGCAGGTTGATCAACTCGTCGGAGCCGTTGCCCAGCATCAGCTTGCAGCCGGCCGGCAGGTCGACAAACTCGGCCAGCGCCGCGGCAGCATCGGCCACCGACTGCGCCGGATAGCGGTTGATGGCGACGCCGCCCAGGCGCTCGCCCAATTCGCGCTGCAGCTCGGGCGACAGCGGATAAGGATTCTCCATCGCGTCGAGCTTGACCAGCCCGGCGCTGGGCTGGATCGCGTAGGCGTGCATCGACTGCACGTCCTGGCGAATCGTGGTCTGCAGACGGTCAGGCGAGGAGTTCATCGGATGCGATGCCGAGGTGGGCCCCCGATGATGCCGCATCAACGAGAGCCCCCGCGTCGGCGCGGCCAGGGCCTGCCTCCACCGCCTGCGTGGGTCGGTCAGTCGGTTGTTCAGTGGGTCGTTCAGCCCGCGGCTTGAGCGCGCTGGCGCCGGCGCGCCCACAGGCCAACGCCGGCCAAGCCGGCGAACATCAGCGCATAGGTCGCGGGCTCGGGCACCACCGCTGCGGTGAACGGCCCGCCATAACCCGGCGCGCCGCCCTTGGGCTGGGTGCCGAGCAGGTCGAGCCAGACGCAGACCGCGGCGCCGCAAGGCTGGTCGATGCGCAACAGGCCGCTGCCGGTGGCCTGCTTGCCGTCGGGCGAGATCGTGAAGTCGATCGTCTGTCTGCCGGTGCTGGTCAGCGAGGTCAGGAAGACGAAGCTGAAGTCCAGGTCGCCCTGGGCGTCGATCACATGCGAGAAGCTGTAGTCGCCGCTGGGCATCGCGGCAGCATTGATATCCCAGATATCGTGGAACGGCTCGCGCGGCGGGTCGACAAGCAGGGTGCTCGCACCGCGCAGGCTGCGCAGGCCGATGTCCGGATTGACACCGCCACTGAACTCGGTGACACGGCCGAAGCCGAGCAGCTTGAATTCGGTCGAGCCGGTGCCGGTTGGCACCAGGGTCGCGGTGGTGTAGACCTTGGCGGCCATCGGGGTTGTGGCGAACAGGGCCAGCGCGAAGGCGGCGGTCAGTTTGGCGTGCATAGTGGTCTCGATCCC
This sequence comes from Betaproteobacteria bacterium, assembly GCA_031419315.1. Taxonomy (GTDB): domain Bacteria; phylum Pseudomonadota; class Gammaproteobacteria; order Burkholderiales; family Burkholderiaceae_C; genus Rubrivivax. The sequence continues at coordinate 14,448 of JANOKR010000221.1, read as the reverse complement.
GGATGATTGTTGATGGGCCTTGCGACTGCACGGCCGGGCGAATCTATACCAGAGAATAGGGCGGTCGGGAAGCGCCCGCCGCGCCAACCATTCGCCGGCCCTGACGCCGTACCGTCCAACCACCCGCCCATGACCGAACGCCAGCAGATCGAAACCGGCATCCAGGCGCTGCAAGCGCAGCGCTCGCTGCTCGGCGACGCGGTGGTCGAGATGGCGCTGGCCCCGCTGCGAGCGCGGCTGTCCGCGCTCGATGTGGCCGCGCTCGGTGTGGTGGTGCACGCCACCGCCGAGCAGCAGCTCAAACAGGCCACGGTGCTCTTCACCGATGTTGTCGGCTCGACAACCCTGAGCCAACATCTCGACCCGGAGGATATCCACGCCATCATGGACGGTGCGCTGCAGCGTTTGACCGCCGTCGTCGCCGCCCACCATGGCCGGGTGTTGCAATACGCCGGCGACAGCATGCTGGCTGTCTTTGGCGCCGCCGAAGCGCATGAAGATGACCCCGAGCGCGCAGTGCGCGCCGGTCTGGCGGTGATCGCCGAAGCGCAACTCGTCGCGGCCGGGGTGCTGCAGCAGACCGGCCACGCCGGCTTCAACGTGCGCGTCGGCATCAGCACCGGCCATGTGCTGCTTGGCGGCGGTGTCGACGAAGAAAACAGCGTGCGCGGCATCACCGTGAATACCGCCGCACGCATGGAGCAGACGGCGCCGGTTGGCGGCCTGCGCATCAGCCACGATACCTATCGCCATGTGCGTGGCATCTTCGATGTCGTCGAGCAGCCACCGCTGCTGGTGAAGGGCCGCGATGAGCCGCTCGTGACCTACTTCGTGCTGCGCGCCAAGGCGCGTGCATTCCGCGTTGTCACGCGTGGCGTCGAGGGCATCGAAACGCGCATGGTCGGGCGCGATGCCGAATTCGAAACGCTGCAACAGGCCTTCTTGTCGGTCTTCGAGCGGCAAGCGTTGTTACCGATGATCGTGGTCTCAGACGCCGGCGTCGGCAAGAGCCGGCTGCTCTACGAATTCGAGAACTGGGCCGAAGCCCAGGCGCGCATGTATTTTGTGTTGCGCGGCCGCGCCCAACCGCTCACCCAACAGGCACCCTACGGCCTGCTGCGCGAGCTCATCGCCTGGCGGCTGCAGATCGGCGACAGCGACGACGCGGCCACCGCGCGCGCCAAACTGGTCGACGGCATCGCGCCGCTGTTTGGCGACGAAGGCCTGGCACAGGCACATGTGCTGGGGCATTTGATTGGGCTGGATTTTTCCGACAGCCCGCATGTGCGCGGCCTGCTCGACGACGCCAAGCAGCTGCGCAACCGGGCCTTCCATGTCGCCGCGCAGACGCTGCGCCTGATGCACGCGCAGCTCGGCCACCCGGCGCTGCTGGTGCTCGACGATATCCACTGGGCCGACCAGGGCTCGCTGGACTTCGTCAACTACCTGATCCAGGTCAACCGCGACGTGCCGATGTTCCTGCTCTGCCTGGCCCGCCCGGTGCTGTTTGAGCGCCACAGCAGCTGGGCCAGCGTTGAAAAAACCTTCCAGCGCATCGACCTCGAGCCGCTCGACAAACGTGCCAGCCGCGAGCTCGCGCTCGAACTCTTGCAACGGCTGGAGTCGGTGCCCACCGCTTTGCGCGACCTGCTCACGTCGGCCGCCGAAGGCAACCCGTTTTATATGGAAGAACTGGTCAAGATGTTGATCGACGACGGCGCCATCGTGACCGGCGCCGAGCGTTGGGCGGTGGTCGCCGACAAGCTCGTCGCCGCGCATGTGCCGCCCACGCTGACCGGTGTCTTGCAGGCGCGGCTGGACAGTCTGCCGGCGCCTGAAAAACTCGCTGCTCAGCAGGCTGCGGTGATCGGTTATGTCTTCTGGGACCAGGCCCTCGCCGCGATCGACCGCGCCTCAGGCGAACTGCTCGGCGCGCTCGTCAAACGCGAGCTTGTGCACCGGCGCGACTCGGACACTTTTGACGGCCTGCGCGAATACGATTTTCGGCACCAGATCCTGCACCATGTGGCCTACGAAAGTGTGCTCAAGCGCGAGCGCCGCGAAATGCATGGCCGCGTTGCGCTGTGGCTGGCCGGCCTGGGCCCAGACCGTGCCGGCGAGAGCCTGGGCCTGACCGCCGAACACTTCGAGCGTGCCGGCGACGCGGCACAAGCCGCCGAGTATTTCTGCCGCGCCGCCGAACATGCCGCGGCACGTTTTGCCAACGACACGATGCTCGCCTACGTGGCGCGCGCGCTGGCGCTGGCCGACGAGGGTGACCACGACACACGCTGGCGGGTGCTCGTGGTGCGCGAAAAATTCCTGCGCTACCAGGACAACAAGGTCGCGCATTCGATCGACCTCGAAAGCCTTGAGAGCCTGGCGCTGGCGCTCGGTAACGATGCGCGCCAGGCCGAGGTCGCCTACTGCCGCGCGAGCAGTTTCAATTTTGGTGGCCACTACCGCGAGGCCGAAGCCTGCGCTCATGAAGCGCTGCTGCTCGCTGACCGCGCCGGCGCGCTGACCCTGGCCACGCAGGTCGGCTGCACCCTGGCCGACACCCTCGTGCGCCAGGGCCATTACGACGCCGCGCAGGCGGTGCTCGACGAGCGCTTGGCGATCGTGCGTGCTCAGAGCGGCGACCCGGCCGACCCTGCCAACGAAGCGCCGCTGCTGCTGGCCGCCGGCGTGATCGCGATGGAGCGCGGTGAGCTGACCCGCGGCGTGCAGCTTTTCGAGCAGACACTCGGCATGGACCGCAGCAGCGGCAACCTGCGCCGCCAGAGCATCGAGCTGAACAACCTGGGCGCGCTGCATTCGCTGCTCGGCAACTACGCCGCGGCGCGGGCTCATCTCGACGACGGCCTGCGCATCGCACGCGCCGCCGGGCGACGCGACCTCGAAGCTTCGGTCTTGGTGAACCTGGCCTCGGCGGCCCATTTGCAAGGCGACGACACGAGCACGCTGGCCTACGCCAACAACGCCTTCGAGGTTGCCACCGCTTGCAGCCAGCGCGACCTGGTGGCCTACGCGCGCCTCGTTGCCGGGCATGGCGAGTTGGCTCTCGGCCGCTACGGTTTTGCAGAAACGGCGTATCGCGAATCGCGCAATCTGCTGCTTGAATTGCAGATGCGCCCGCAGCAGGTGCTCGACCCCGTCGCCGGCTTGGCGCGGGTGGCGCTGGCGCGTGGCGAGCCGAGGGCAGCACTGGTGCAGGCCGAACTGATCCTGACCCATATCAGCGCCGGCGGCAGTTTCGACGGCGCCGAAGAACCGTTGCGCCCGCCGCTGACCTGCTACCAGGTGCTCGCCGCCGCAGGCGACCCGCGCGCTGACGCGGTGCTCGCTCAAGCGCATGCCGATTTGATGAAACAGGCCGATCGCATCGACGACGCGCAAGCCCGCCGCGGTTTCTTGAACAACGTGCCACACAACCGCGAGATCGTCGCCGCCTGGGCGCGCCGGCAGGCGGCCAGTGTCTAGAGCCGCAGGATCATCTTGAGCTCGCCGTCGTCGACTTCGCCGGTGTAGCGGAAGCCGAGCTTTTCGTAAAAGGGGCCGGCATTGCCCGGGCCGGCTTGATGCGACAGGCCGACCGAGGCCATGCCCATCCGCCGCGCTTCTTCAACCACCCAGCGCATCGTCAGCGCGCCCAGGCCGCGCCGCTGGTAACGCGCATCGACCATCAATCGCCAGACGTAGAGCTGTTCTTGCGGCTTGTCGGCATCGGCGCGCGCGTCGTAGAGCAGCAGCAGGCCGACCGGCAACTCACCGTCGTACAGCCCCAGCGGCCGGCCGGCAGGCTGGTAAGCAGCCTGTGCCAGCGAGCGCGCGACATCGGCGACAAACTGCCGTTGCCCTGGCGCCACCGCCAGCTTGAGCAGCGCGTCAACGTTGTCCTTGCTGACTGCGGCGACTCGCAGATCGGGCCTTGCCTGCGGCGCGGCAGCCGGCTCGCCGGTCAAGCGCATCTCGGCAGCGCGGGCATGCGCTTGCAGGCCTTCGCCATAGGCCAGCTCGGCAGCGATCGGGCCGAGCGTTTGTGCGCCGGCGGCGCTGACTTCAACCAGACTGCTGCGTTTGCAAAAATCGTAGACCCCGAGGGGCGAGCTGAAGCGCGCGGTGCCCGAGGTCGGCAGCACATGGTTCGGGCCGGCGCAGTAATCGCCGAGGCTTTCGCTGGTGTAGGCGCCCAAGAAAATCGCGCCAGCATGTTGCAGCAGCGGCTCCCAGCGCTGCGTCTCGAGCGCGCTCAGCTCCAGGTGCTCGGGCGCGATGCGGTTGCTGATCTTGCAGGCCTCTTCCATCGAGCGGGTGTGGATCAGCGCGCCGCGGCCTTCGAGCGACGCCTGGATGACATTGCGGCGCGGCATCTCGGGCAGCAGGCGGTCGATGGCCTCTTGCACCTGCTCGATGTAGGCGGCATCCGGGCAGAGCAGGATGCTCTGCGCGAGCTCGTCATGTTCGGCCTGGCTGAACAGGTCCATCGCCACCCAGTCGGCCGGTGTCGAGCCGTCGGCCAGGACCAGGATCTCGCTCGGCCCCGCGATCATGTCGATGCCGACCTGGCCGAAGACCCGCCGCTTGGCGCTGGCGACATAAGCGTTGCCTGGGCCGGTGATCTTGTCGACCCGCGGCACCGTAGCGGTGCCATAGGCCAGCGCGGCCACGGCCTGCGCGCCGCCGATTGTGAAGATGCGGTGCACACCGGCAAGATGCGCCGCGGCCAGCACCAGCGCATTGCGCTCGCCGTTGGGTGTTGGCACGACCATCACGATCTCGGCGACGCCGGCGACCTGGGCGGGAATCGCATTCATTAACACACTCGACGGATAAGCCGCCTTGCCGCCCGGCACGTAGATGCCGACGCGGTGAATCGGCGTCACCTTCTGGCCCAGCCGCGTGCCATCGTTGTCGATGTAGTTCCAGCTGCGCGCACAGGCGTCAAGCTGGCGCAGGTGATACGCCCGCACACGATCAGCCGCGGCGCGCAAGGCACGGCGCTGCGCCGGCGTGATGGCATCCAGCGCGGCAGCACATTCGGCGGCGCTGATTTCGAGCGCCTCCACCGACGCCGCCTGCAGGCCATCAAAACGCGCGGTGTAGTCGAGCACCGCGGCATCACCGCGCAAACGCACGTCGGCGATGATCGCCGCGACGCGGTCTTCGATCGCCGCGTCAGCCGCGGCCGACCAGTGCAGCAGTTGTTCGAGCTGCGTTTCGAAATCCGCCGCCGAGGTGTGCAGTTGGCGGATCTTGACGCCAGTCATGGGGCAGCCCGCTGCACCGCCGCGTCGATGGCGTCGATCAAGGCGCGGATCGGTTCGCGCTTGAGTTTGAGCGCCGCCTGGTTGACGACCAGGCGCGCGCTGATGTCCATGATCTTCTCGACCTCGACCAGCTGATTGGCGAGCAGCGTGCTGCCGCTGGAGACGAGGTCGACGATGGCGTCGGCCAGGCCGGTGAGCGGCGCCAGCTCCATCGAGCCGTAGAGTTTGATGAGGTCGACATGCACCCCCTTGTCGCTGAAATGCTGGCGCGCGACGCCGGTGTATTTGGTCGCGACGCGGATGCGCGCGCCCTGGCGCACCGCCGCGGCGTAGTCGAAGCCGGCATGCGCGGCCACGCTCATGCGGCAGCGCGCGATCTTCAAATCCAGCGGCCGGTAGAGGCCGTCGTCGCTGTGCTCGATCAAGGTGTCCAGGCCGGCGACGCCGAGGTCGGCGCCACCATGCTGCACATATGTCGGCACGTCACTCGCGCGCACCAGCACCACCCGCACATCGGGCCGGCTGGTGGCCAGGATCAGCTTGCGGCTTTTCTCCGGGTCGTCGGTGACCTCGATCCCGGCGGCACGCAGCAGCGGCAGCGTCTCTTCGAAGATGCGGCCTTTGGGCAGGGCGAAGGTGATCATTTCAGGCGTTCGATATCGGCGCCGACCGAGCGCAGTTTTTCTTCCATCCGGTCGTAACCGCGGTCGAGGTGGTAGATGCGCTCGATCACGGTCTGGCCTTCGGCGACGAGACCGGCGATGACCAGGCTCGCCGAGGCGCGCAGGTCGGTGGCCATCACCGTCGCGCCGGACAACATCGGCACGCCTTGCACCACCGCGGTCCGGCCGTCGATGGCGATCTGCGCGCCCAGGCGCACCAGTTCGTTGACATGCATGAAGCGGTTTTCGAAGATCGTTTCGCTGATCGTCGCGCTGCCCTCGGCGATGCAGTCCACCGCCATCAACTGGGCCTGCATGTCGGTCGGGAAGAGCGGATATTCGCTGGTCCGAAAACCCACCGCGCGCGGGCGCTGATCCATCTTCACGCGGATCCAGCCGGCGCCGGATTCGATCGTCGCGCCGGCCTCGCGCAGCTTGTCGATCACCGCACCCAGATCGCCGGCATTCGCGTTTTTCAGCAGCACCTCGCCGCCCGTGGCCGCCACCGCGCACAAGAAGGTGCCGGTCTCGATGCGGTCCGGGATGATGTGGTGCGGCGCCGCCGGCGCATGCAGGCGATCGACGCCCTGGATCACGATGCGGCTGCTGCCATGGCCTTCGATGCGCGCGCCCATCGCGATCAGCAGCTCGGCCAGGTCGGGGATCTCGGGCTCGCGCGCGGCGTTTTCGAGCACCGTTTCGCCGTCGGCCAGCGTCGCCGCCATCATCAGGTTTTCAGTCCCGGTGACGGTGACCATGTCGGTCGTGATGCGCGCGCCTTTGAGGCGAGGCGTGCGGGCCACGATGTAGCCATGTTCGACCGAAATCTCGGCACCCATCGCCGCCAGGCCCTTGATGTGCTGGTCGACCGGCCGCGAGCCGATCGCGCAGCCGCCGGGCAGCGAGACCTTGGCCTGGCCAAAACGCGCCAGCAGCGGGCCGAGCACGAGGATCGATGCACGCATCGTCTTGACCAGCTCGTAAGGCGCCTCGGGCGCGCCGATCGTGGTCGCGTCCAGCGTCACCTGGTCGGCCTGAGTTTCACTGCGTTCAGCGACCACGCCCATATGCCGCAGCAGCCGCAACATCGTCGCCACATCCTGCAGCCGCGGCACATTGGCCAGCGTCATCGGTGCGGCGCAAAGCAAGGCCGCGCAAAGCTCGGGCAAAGCGGCATTCTTGGCGCCAGCGATGGTGATCTCGCCGTTCAGGCGGCGGCCACCGCGGATGAGGAGTTTGTCCATGGGCTCGGTCGTGGGCTTGGTCTTGGGCTTGGTCTTGGGCTTGGATGCGGAGTGATGGATTTCAGCGCGGCCGGCAGCGGGCAGATCGGCGGCGCTTCAAGGCGTCGCCGACGCCACCCGCGACACGGCGCCGCTGCATCTGTCAGCGCTGCTGGTGGCCGGCCGCGGCGCCGCTGGCGGCGTTGGGGGCGGCGATATCGGCAACATTCGCAGCGGCAAATTCAGCGGGAGTGAGCGTCTTCATTGACAGCGCGTGGATCTGCTCGCGCATTCTGTCGCCGAGGGCTTTGTAGACCGCCTGGTGGCGGCGCACCCGCGAGTTGCCTTCGAAGTCGGCGCAGACGATGGTCGCAAAAAAATGCCGGCCGTCGCCTTCGACCACGACATGTTCGCAGCGCAGCCCGGCGGCGATAAAGGATTGCACTTCGGCGGGGGTAGGGTCGGCCATGGGGGGATTATCGGCGACGTGGGGATCGAGGCGCTGCGGTCGCGCCGGGCCGAACGCGAGCCAACGGCAGGGTCCATCACGATCAACACGAGCGCGTTTGCGCGAACCGCATCCTTTTGCAGGACTGGATCGTCTTACGCTTGTACCGTTGCGCAACTTGGCGCCGCCGCCGCGACGCCGCGTTGCGGCTTCGATCAACACAGCCGAATCCACCTCAGCGAAAGTCGATCATGAAGCAGATGGTGAGTTATCAACTCAAGCCCGACCGGGTCGACGACAACGAACGCCTGGTCGTGGCGGTTTTTGAGGCGCTGAAACTTTCGCGGCCGCCCGGGTTGCGTTACGTCAGCTTGCGTCAAGCCGACGGTGTCAGCTTCGTTCACCTCGTTTCGTGCGATGGCGCCGATGGCCGCGACGCGCTGACCACCCTGCCCGCCTTCAAGGCCTTTGTCGAAGACATCAAGGACCGCTGCGACGTAGCGCCGGTGAGCGTGGAACTGACGGCGATCGGGTCTTATGGCTACTTCGACGAGTGACGCGCACGAGCCCGACGGCGCGGCGCCGGCCGAGCTGATCGACCTGCTCGAACAGGGACGCAAGCAGTTCCTGGCGCTGGTCGACCACATCCGGCCGGAGCTGCACCGTTATTGCACACGCATGACCGGCTCGGTGGCCGACGGCGAAGACGTGGTCCAGGAAACACTCGCAAAGGCGTGTTTCGAGCTGCCCCAGATGCGGACGCTGCCGCCACTGCGCCCGTGGCTGTTCCGGATCGCACACAACCGCGCCATCGATCACTGGCGGCACGAAGCCCATCGCGCCAGCGAATCGCTCGACGCCGCGATGGACATCGCCGATGAATCGACTCTCGAGCCCGACCAGATGCTGGCGCGCGACCAGGCCGTGCGGGCCGCGATTTCCTGCTTCCTCAAGCTGGCACCGGCGCAACGGGGCTGCGTGATCCTGAAGGACGTGCTCGAGCACTCGCTCGACGAGATCGCGGCCGAACTGGGCCTGAGCGTCGCGGCGGTCAAGACCGCGCTGCACCGTGGGCGGGCTGCGCTGCAAAAGCTGAACGCGGCCGCGTCGGCGCCAACGCGGCATGAGCCGTCACCAGCGCTGGCGCACTACGCGAGCCTGTTCAATGGCCACGACTGGGCGGGCGTGCGCTCGCTGCTCGCCGACGACGTCCGGCTTGACCTCGTGTCACAGCGCAAGTCGGCCGGCCGCCGTGAGGTGGGCCAGTACTTCAGCAACTACGCGCTCGTCCAGGACGTGCACCTCGCCCCGGCCTGGCTCGATGGTCGCGAAGTGCTCGCGGTGTTGTCCGGGCCCGGCGCCGTCCAGCCGCGCTACTTCATCGAACTCGGCTGGCACGAAGGCCAGGTGCTGACGATTCGCGACTTCCGCTACGTGCCCTACATCGCATGCGACGCCGCTTTCGAGCTTTGCGCACCCAGCCCCGACCGGAGCCCACCATGAAGACCGAACTGCTCTACCTGTTGCTGTCAGCCATCCTCACCAGCGTCCTGTGGATTCCGGTCGTGATCGGCTATGCGTCCGCTGGACGACGCCTCACGCCGGCCAACTACGAGGTGGCACCAACCACACCGCTGCCCGACTGGGTAAATCGCGCCAACCGCGCGCACCTGAACGCGGTCGAGAGCTTTGCGCCCTTTGCGGCGGTCGTGCTGATCGCCCAGGCCACCGGCGTGTCCAGCGGGGTCACGGCAGCTTGCGCCGCGATCTATTTCTACGCCCGCCTGGCCCACGCGGTGATTCACTTGAGCGGCTTTGGATTGCTGCTGGCACGCACGATCGTCTTCACGGTCGCCTGGTTTGCGTTCATCACCTACGCCGTGGTGCTGCTGCTGCGCGCGATGTGATCGACCCCGACGACTACGAACGAGGTTGCCTGTGACTGCCCTGACCCGAACCAAGGACCAGCCCTGGACGCTCAAGACCGCGTCGGGGACGTCCGAATACACGATGCACGTCGAAGCAGTGAAGGGCACACGGGTGCTCGTCTGCACCGTCGGCAAGACCGTGCTGCACTACGACCTGCGCTGCGTCGACGACCTGCACACGATGCTCAAGGCCCGCGGTGACTGGGTCGAGCTCGGTGGCGCAGACGAGCAAAAGCCCGCCAAGGAAGGCAGCGTCGAAGCCTGGGGCCGGTCGCCGACCAACCCCGTCGGGGGCTGGTACGGGCTCAAGAACGGCTTGCGCGGTCGCTTCGGCGTCTACCTGCCGCCGCTGCTGGAAGAGCTCGGTTTGTGCGAGCTCGAACACCAGCCGAAGAACAACCGGATGCGTGCCAAGCAGGCCGGCTGACATCGTGTTGCCCGTGCCGCGCCAGCGACGCCAGTGCCGCCAGTGCCGGGTTCGGCGCGCGCTCAGTGGCGCAGCTTGTAGCCGCTGCGCAGCAACTGCATCGCGACCACCGCGACGACGACGAAGCTCGACCCCACGACAGCCAAGCTGAGCCAGGGCGAGACATCACTCTGGCCGAAAAAACCGCGCCGGAAACCGTCGATCATGTAGAAAAACGGGTTCAGGTGGCTTGCCGTCTGCCACACCGCGGGCAGCGAATTCACCGAGTAGAAGACGCCCGAGAGCATCGTCATCGGCATGATCAGGAAATTCGAAAACGCCGACAGCTGGTCGAACTTTTCGGCCCAGAGCCCGGCGACCAGGCCCAGCGTGCCGAGCATGCCGGCGCCGAGGATCGCAAAGACCACGATCCACCAGGGTTCGGCCAATGCCGGCGGCGCAAACCACACGGTCACGACCAGCACGCCGAAGCCCACGACCAGGCCGCGCACCACCGACGCGCCGACATAGGCCAGAAACCAGGCCAGCGGCGACAGCGGCGAGACGAGCAGGAACACCAGGTTGCCGCTCATCTTGCTCTGGATCAGCGACGAGCTCGCATTCGCAAAAGCGTTCTGCAGCACACTCATCATGACCAGTCCGGGGATCAAAAAGCTGGTGTAGCTGACACCCGGGAAGACCTCGATCCGGCCCTGCAGCACATGGCCAAAGATGAGCAGGTACATCACCGCCGTCAGCACCGGCGCGGCGACGGTCTGGAACGCCACTTTCCAGAAGCGCAGGATCTCCTTGCGGAACAGGGTGCGGGACCCGGCGATATTCATGCTGCGGCTCCACCCATGATCTCCAGAAAGACATCTTCGAGGTCGGCGCGGCCGATCTCGAGATCCTCGACCTTGACCGCCGCAGCGCGCAACGCAGCCAGGATCGATTCGACCTCGCCGGCATCGTGCGCCGCTGCCTGCACGATGCGCCCGGTGACCCGCGCGCGCGCTGCCACCGCAGCCGGCAGCGCGTCGTCGGTCTTGAAGCGCAACATCGTGTGCGCGGTGCCGGCGAGCAGCGCCGAGGTTTTGTCCAGTGCCACCACGCGGCCCTGCTTCAACATCGCGATGCGCCCGCACAGCGCCTCGGCTTCTTCAAGGTAATGGGTCGTCAGCAAAACCGTGTGGCCTTCGCGATTCAGGCGGGCGATGAAGCGCCACAGGGTCTGGCGCAGTTCGACATCAACCCCGGCCGTCGGCTCGTCGAGCACGATCACCGGCGGCCGGTGCACCAGCGCCTGCGCGACGAGGACGCGGCGTTTCATGCCGCCGGAGAGCTGGCGCATGTTCGCGCCGGCCTTGTCGGCCAGGCCGAGCTCGGCGAGCAGCTCGTCGATCCAGGCGTCGTTGGCCTTGACCCCAAAATAGCCGCTCTGGATGCGCAGCGTTTCGCGGACGCTGAAGAACGGGTCGAAGACCAGCTCCTGCGGCACGATGCCCAGGCACATACGCGCCGCGGCGTAGTCGGAAACGACGTCGTGGCCGAGGACACGCACGCTGCCTTCGGTGGCGCGCGCCAGGCCGGCGAGGATGCTGATCAGCGTCGTCTTGCCAGCACCGTTGGGGCCGAGCAGGCCAAAAAACTCGCCCGGCTCGATATTGAAACTGACCGCATCCAACGCACGCAAGGTGCCGCGTGCACCGCTGTAGGTCTTGCCGACTGTCGTGAACTCGATCGCGGGTACATGCTGGGCCATTGCGGCCGATTCTAGGCGGCCGGTTTTGGCACGCGCGCCGGGTTGCCCACGATGCCGACCGGCCACGCCGGATGCCAGAATCGCGCCCACCATGGTCGAGCCCAAGAAAAAACCGCGTCGCACCGCCGAGAGGATTCTCGAGGTCACGCTCGAGCTCTTCAACCGCTTCGGCGAGCCCAACGTCAGCACCACGCTGATCTCGGCCGAACTTGGCATCAGCCCGGGCAACCTGTATTACCACTACCCGGCAAAAGACGAGCTCATCAATTCGCTCTTCGGGCGCTACGAATCCGCGCTCAACGAATTGCTGCACGCCGCCGATGCGGTGCGCAATATCGAAGATGCCTGGCTCTTTTTCCACATGCTTTTCGAGCTCATCTGGCAGTACCGCTTTTTGTACCGCGACCTGAACGATCTGCTGTCGAAAAACCGGCGCCTCGAAACCCACTTCCAGTTTGTCCTCAAGCACAAAGGCGCTGCAGTGCGCAGCCTGCTCGAAGGCCTGCAAAGCGGTGGTGCCGTGGCGATTGACGCTCGCGAAGCGGCGCCGGTGGCGACCTCGATGGTCGTCGTGCTGACCTACTGGCTGAGTTACGAATATGTGCGCGACCCGCGCCGCGCGCTGGAGCCCGGCAGCGCCGGCGCGGCGCTGGCCCGCGGCGCGTTTCACACGCTGAGCCTGCTGATGCCGTACCTCGACGCCGAATCACAAGCACACCTGCTGACCTTGGTCGGCTCCTACGCCGAGAGCTGAAATTTGCCGGCCGCCCTGTTCACACCACCGCACCGATCACGACACCAAAAAGGAGCCCCGATGGCCAAATGGACTGCTTTCCCCTACGACAACGCCGCCTACAGCCACGACACCGCGGGCTTGAAAAAGCTCTGGGCGCGGCTGCACACCGGCGACGTCGAGCCTTGCCCCAAGGACGACAAGCTGCTCTCCGGCTGGGCGCTGTTTCACGCCGGCGAGTTCGAGAAAGCCTTCGATGCCGGCATCAAGCTCGGCGGCGCCGGGCTCACGCTGGCCAACAAGTCGCAGTGCATCTACGCCAACTATCTGGAAAAAAGCGAAAAGACCAAACTCGCGATGTTTCTCGAAGCCAGCGAGCGCGCTGAAGCGCAGCAGGCCGACGAGCCGAAGAACCCGAACGCCTACTACTGGCAGGCCTACGCGATCGGCCGCTACGGCCAGGGCATCAGCGTGGCCAAGGCGCTGACGCAAGGCCTGGGCAGCAAGTGCAAAAACGCGCTGGAAACCGCGATCAAGCTGGCGCCCAAACATGCCGACGCGCATATCGCGCTGGGCGCCTTTCATGCCGAGGTCATCGACAAAGTCGGCAAGCTGCTCGGCCGCACCCAGGGCGCGGACTCGGCCACCGGGCTGAAGCTGTTCAAGGAGTCGCTCAAGCTGAACCCGACCAGCGCGATCGCGATGATCGAATATGCCAACGGCCTGGTCATGCTCGAAGGCGACAAGAAGATGGCCGAAGCCGAAAAGCTCTACGCCGACGCGGCGGCCTGCACGCCGATGGACGCGATGGAGCGGCTGGATGTCGAAACCGCCAAGGCCGAGCTAGAAGATTGAGCTTCTCCGCCGCGGCGACCGCGACCCGGGCAGCAAAGACCCGCTTGCAGTAATCCCCGATTGGTACGGGGGCGGGTTTCAGGCAAGCTGGCTGCTCGATCTGTCTGCCATTGAGAGGCCCCAAGCGATGTCCATCCTCACCCGCCGTGCCACCGCCGCCGCGCTGTGCGCCACCACGCTTTTCATGTTCGGCGCCACCACGCCGGTGCTGGCGCAGAACAACGTGCTGCGTGTTGTGCCGCATTCGAACCTGGCGATCCTGGACCCGATCTGGACCACCGCCTACATGAGCCGCAACCACGGCTACATGATCTACGACACCCTCTTCGGCACCGACGAAAACGCCAAGATCAAGCCGCAGATGGTCGACACCTGGTCGGTCACGCCGGACAACCGGCTGTGGACCTTCAAGCTGCGCCAGGGCCTCGAGTTCCACGACGGCAAGCCGGTCACCGGCGAAGACGTGATCGCCTCGCTGCAGCGCTGGGGCAAACGTGACGCGATGGGCAGTGCGCTGTTCACTTTTGTGCAGCGCATGGACAGCCCGGCGCCGGACACCTTCCGCATCTTCCTCGGCGAGGCCTGCGGCTTCATGCTCGAAGCGCTCGGCAAGCCATCGTCGAACGTGCCTTTCATCATGCCCAAGCGCATCGCCGAGACCGATGCCTTCAAGCAGATCGACGAGCACATCGGCTCCGGCCCCTACACCTTCAAGCGCGACGAGTTCAAACCCGGCGACAAGGCGGTGTACCTGAAAAACGCCAAGTACGTGCCACGCAGCGAGCCCCCGTCAGGCACCACCGGCGGCAAGCAGGTCTACATCGACCGCGTCGAATGGAACCTTGCGCTGCGTGATGCGCAGGCGCAGGTCAATGCGCTGAAAAACGGCGAGGTCGACATCATCGAAGCGCTCGGTTTCGACTTTTTCGAAGGCCTGAAAACCGAGACCACGGTTCAGCTGCCCAAATACAGCAACTACGGTTTGCAGTACATGGCACGTTTCAACCACCTGCACAAACCCTTTGACAACGTCAAAGTGCGGCAGGCGGCCATCGCGGCGATGGCGCAAGAGCCCTTCCTGCGGGCCTCGGTCGGGGTTAAAGAGCTCTACAAGACCTGCCCGTCGATGTTCGTCTGCGGCACGCCTTATGGCAGCCTGGC
>JANOKR010000220.1:0-3915 GCA_031419315.1 Betaproteobacteria bacterium | reverse complement strand
CGGCGAAAACCGCCAGTCGGTGCTGAAGCTGACGATCAGGAAACGGTTGTCGCGCGCGGCGGCGAAGGCCTTCGACAGCGCGCCGCCATGGTCATGCGCGGGGTCGAAATAGTCCAGCGCGCGGGTGATCAGCAAATAAGTGTTGGCGTCGAAATAGTCGCTGAACTTGTCGCCTTGGTGGCGCAGATAACTCTCGATCTGGAACTCGACCTCCTGGGTGCTGTAGCCGAGCGCGCCGTTGCGCAGCTCGCGGCCAAATTTGGCCTCCATCGAGTCGTCGGAGAGATAGGTGATGTGGCCGATCATGCGCGCCACACGCAGCCCGCGTTTGGGGATCGTGCCGTGCGCCAGGTAGTGGCCGCCGTGAAAGTCGGGGTCGGTGACGATGGCGCGCCGCGCGACTTCATTGAAGGCGATATTCTGTGCCGACAGGTTGGGTGCGCTGGCGATGGCGATGCCATGCCGCACGCGCTGCGGATACTGCAGCGTCCAGCTCAAAGCCTGCATGCCACCCAGGCTGCCGCCGATGACCGCGGCGAGTTGTTGAACGCCCAGCGCGTCGAGCAGCCGCGCTTGCGCATCGACCCAGTCTTCGACCGTGACCACCGGAAAATCTGCGCCATACGGCCGCCCGGTGGCCGGGTTGTCGTGCGTCGGCCCGGTCGAGCCAAAACACGAACCCGGGTTGTTGACGCCGATGACAAAAAAGCGGTTCGTATCCAGCGGCTTGTTGGGGCCGACGAGGTTGTCCCACCAGCCGCCGGCCTTGTCACCGTCGGCGTAATAGCCAGCGACATGGTGGCTGGCGTTGAGCGCGTGGCAGACCAGCACCGCGTTGTTGCGCTGCGCGTTCAGCTTGCCGTAGGTCTCGTAGACGAGGGTGTAGGCGGGCAGCATGGCGCCGCTTTTCAGCGGCAGCGGCGCGCTGAAAAACATCTGCTGGGGTGCAACTTCGCCGACAGAGGCCATGAACGATGAGGGCAATGAAAAGACCCGGTTGCCACAGCGCGGACGCTACTGGTCCTCCTGGCTTTGGGCTGGCGTCGCTTTGCGACATCACCCTGCGTGCACGGCTCAGTGCAAGCGCAGGCGCTTTAGCGGCATTTGATTAAGCGCCCGCAATTCGGAACAAATCGGCGCTGTGCGGGCAGTATAACGAGGGCATGAAGACCAACCCCGCCTTGACCTTGACCCTCGCCCTGTTGGGCGGCGCTGCGGCGTTGACGGCGGTGGCGCAGACTGCACCGACGGTGCCGATTGCGCGCAGTGCAGCCATCACCGCCGAGCCCAAATGGGAGCTCGGCGGCTTTGCCTTTGCCGTCTCGCAGCAGGCCTACCCGGGCGCTGACCAGCAGGCCGGCGGCGCCATCGCGCTGCCGTTTTTTGTCTACCGCGGCGAGATCCTGCGGGCTGACCGCGGCAACCTGGGGCTGCGCGCCTTCAAGTCCGCGGAGTTCGAATTTGACCTCGGCGCTGGCGCGTCGCTGGGATCAAATTCACGCGATATCGAGGCGCGGCTCGGCATGCCTGATCTGGGCACGCTGATCGAATTTGGCCCGCGTCTGAAGTGGAAGTTCGGGGCCGCTGACGCGGCGCCGGGCAGCCGCGGATGGCAACTCGAATTGCCCTTGCGCGGGGTCTTCGATCTGAGCGACGGTTTTGCTTCGCGTGGTGTTGCCTTCGAGCCCGAACTGCAATACAGCCGGCGCAGCCAAAGCGGCTGGACCACCAGCGCGAGTGTCGGTGCGGTCTTCGGCAGCCGGCGCCTGACCGAGCACTTTTATGCCGTCGCACCGGCCTACGCCACCGTCGCCCGGCCGGCCTACGAAGCGCGCGCCGGGCTCGTCGCCTGGCGGCTGGGTTTGAATGTCGTGCGGCCGCTGTCGGCCGACTGGCGGCTCTTTGTTTTCGGTCGCATCGACAGCGTGGCCGGCGCGGCGAATGCCAACAGCCCGCTGGTCAAGCGCAACACCGGCGCGTCGGCGGGCATCGGCTTGTCGTGGACCTGGATGCGCTCTTCGGAACGCGCGGCTGATTGATGCGGACCGGCGTCAAGTGTCTAAGGACGCGCAATCGGCAATCGACTCTTGCGACTCTTGCCGGCGCGTGCGGACACCGCGTCCTTGCGCATCGTTCGTGAAGTTCGACAGCGCGCGAGGCAGGCGGCCCGGGCATGCGTTCTCCGGCCCACGCTCGCGGGGCACCGGTTGTGGCGCCCAAAGATCACCGCATCAACACCGCCTTGGCACTCGCAAAGGGTGGCGACCGCGAATGGGGCCTGCGCCCGCATACCCGAGCCGCCTGCCCACATCGATGGTGGTGTCCGAGGACGAGAATCAAGTTGTGCCCGCAGGGTGGTGGTGGTGTCTGCGGGCGCAGGCCCCATTCGCGGTCGCCACTCCCGGCCGGTCACCGACGCCGGTGTTGACGGCACGGCCGACCAATGCCAAAGGCGCACCCCCGCGAGCGTGGGCCGGGGAACGCAGGCGCCGCCGCCGCCCTGCCGCGCGGACGAGCGGACGCTCCCGAGGAAATTCAGCAAGGCGAAGCGTTGCGACAGGGCCGAGATCGGCAACTCCATACTCGTCCGGTCGTATGCCGTTGACCTCAACGTGGTATGAGACTCCGAGTTGCCCACCCCAGGAGCCCACCGATGGCGCAGCCCGAGACAAGACCCTGGTTCGGCGGATTTGATTGCCGCGAGCATGCCGTCAACGGCGTCACGCTGCGTGTGCGCGTTGGAGGCCGCGCGGACGCACCTGCGCTGCTGTTGTTGCACGGCTTCCCGCAAACCCACGTGATGTGGCACCGCGTCGCGATGCGACTCGCGCCGCACTTCCGGCTGGTGCTGCCCGACCTGCGGGGTTATGGCGAGTCTTCCAAGCCCGCGGACGAGAGCGATGCAGCCGACCACGCCAGCTACAGCAAACGTGCGATGGCCGCCGATATGCCCGCGCTGATGCACAGCCTAGGGCATGGGCGCTTTTTTGTCGCCGGGCATGACCGCGGCGGGCGGGTTGCGCACCGGCTGGCGCTCGACCACGCGGCTGACGTGATCAAACTCTGCGTGCTCGACATCGCGCCGACGCTGGACATGTACACCGCCACCGATTTGTCTTTTGCCTCCGCTTATTACCACTGGTTTTTTCTGATCCAGCCGGCACCGCACCCCGAGCGGATGATCAGCGGCGACCCGGTCGAATATCTGCGCTGGAAGGTCGGGCGCTGGGGCGCCGAGGGCCTGGGCCACTGCGAGTCAGCGGCCTTTGACGACTACGCCCGCTGCATCAGCCAGCCGGCGACGGTGCATGCGATGTGCGAGGACTACCGTGCCTCGGCCGGCATCGACCTCGAACATGACCGCCAGTCGCGCGCCGATGGTGCCCAGGTCGACTGCGACATGTTGGTGCTGTGGGGGCAGCGTGGTGTGGTCAACGCGCTCTTTGATCCGCTGGCGCTGTGGCGGGCGCAATGCCGCGGTGTCGTCAGCGGCGAGCTGATGCCTTGTGGCCACTACATCCCCGAAGAGCTGCCCGACGCGACGGCGCAGGCGCTGCAGCGTTTCATGCAGGCTTGAACAGCCGGGCAATCAGGGTCTACATCGGCACACCGCGCGGCGCCACTGCGGCCTACCATCGCCCGCACCGACGAGGAGAAAGCTCCCATGCATGAATGGCTGCACCGCATCGACGTGCACTTCCCGGTGCGTTACACCGCCTGGCTGCTCAGCGGCGTGCTGATGCTGTTGTCGCTGTTCTGCTGGGTCGCGTTTGGCTTCGGCGGCATCGTTGCGCTGGCCTGCTTTTTTCTCGTGCTGCTCGGCTGGCGCGATACCCACCAGTCGCGGCATGCGGTGCTGCGCAACTACCCGATCATCGGCCACATCCGGTTTTTGCTCGAATTCATCCGCCCCGA
>JANOKR010000219.1:0-12807 GCA_031419315.1 Betaproteobacteria bacterium | reverse complement strand
CGGCCGCGGCCGCGGCCGCGGCGTGGTGCGCCGGCCCTACGGCGGCGCTTGCAATTGGCGCGACAGGCGCTCTGCGGCTTCGTGCCAAGCGGGTTCAACCGCTCGTGCCCGCGCCAGTGCGCGCGCCGCGGCGGCCTGCGCCGGCTCACGCTGACCCAGGCGCGCCCGCGTAGCCGCCAGGTTGTGCCAGGCGGCGGCGCTATCGTGTTGCTGCAGCACGCGCTCGAAGGCCATCGCGGCACCCACAAGGTCGCCGCTGGCGAAGCGCGTATTGCCCTGCCCGAGGCCGGCCAACACGTTGGCGGGCCAGCGCTCGACGACACTGTCATAGGCGCGCAGCGCTTGGGACGGCGGCGCCACACGCTCAAAGCCGATGGCGGCCTGCAGCGCGTCGGCCTCACCGGCGGTCACCGGCAAACGCCCCGGAGGCAGCGCGGTGAAGGCCCAATGGCCACTGCGCGCCCAGGTGCGCTCGAAAAGCGCGAAGCCCATCGGTTCGCGCTCCGTCGTTCCGCTGCGCATCACGACTTGGCGCAAGGCGAGGTCATAGCCGACGACAACCGCATAGTGCCAGCGCGGCGCGAAGGACAGCCCGAGGTTCTGCAGCACGATCACCGCGTTGCCCGCGGTGACCTCGCTCAAGACCGCGGCCAATCGGGGCGGCAGGGGCACGGCAACCGCACCAAAACGTCGCGCGGCGGCCAGCATCTCAGTCTGCAGCGCACCTTCGCGCGCGGGCAGGTACACCGCATCGCCGAGCGCTTGCGGCGTCGCCCGCAGGCCGACATGCACCAGCGCGGTAGCCAGCGCGGCCGGGCCGCAGTGGTGGCGTGTCTGCGGGAAGAACGGCACGTCGTCAAGCTCCACGCGGATGGGCAGACCCACCGAAGCAACGAGCGACGCAGTCTGCGGCGGATCGCTGAACACCGCACAGCCGCCCAGCGCAGCGCCGGCCGCACCGAGCAACCAGGCCCGCCGTGAGCGCAACGGGCCGAATGCAGGCACTGAAGTTCTCGGTGGCATCGGCGCGCCGGCCTCCTCGTACGAACCAGTTGCGTTGGCAAAGCGGACGCGACAAGTCCGAGCTCGGGCATTCGCCGCCGATGCCGCCGTCGGGCCCGGCACCGACGGCGGTTCAGCGGTGCAACGCGCTAGCGGATCGCCCGGGTGAACGGGAACACCTTGGTCCAGCCGAGGATGTCGGTGATCAGCAGAACCACAAATATGGTGACGATGACGCCGACCGCGTCGCCGCCGGCAGGAGCCTGGTCGATCTGCATCGCCACCTGCGCCGCTTCGGCGTCGGTCAGCGAGGCCACGCGGTCACGCGCGGCAACGACATCGACGCCGCGGGCCTGCAACGCGGCCACGACTTCGGCGCGCGCGAGCGTGTGCTCGAGCAACGTACGCCCGGGCTGCGCCGCGGCGGCGTGTTCGGTGCTGATCAGCGCAGGCGGGTTGCCGGCCGGCGCAGCGGCAGCGGCCGGCGCCAAGCCGGCAAAACTCAAGCTCGCGGCTACCACGGCAGCCAGGGTGCGTCGGGTGCGGGTTGTCATGACGGGACTCCTCGTTGTTGAAGGTCCATGATAGCGGGCAGCTCGCACCGCGGCGTAGGACACGATCCCCGAGCAGCGTCGGCGCACGACGCGGCCGAAGGCCAGCCTCGGGCCTAACCCTGACCCAGCAGGTTCAGTCTCGGACTCGTCCGATCAGGTCATCCCGAAGTCGGCCCGCCTGGCCGGCCTTGCCGCCGCTGGCGTCGATCCGATCAGCTGCGCTCCGGGGCGATCGTTTCCGCCCAGTCGTAGAGCGCCGCCAGGATCGCCTGGCCACGATCGTCGGTCGTTTCCTGCAGCGCGTCAATGCGTTCGAAAAAAGCGTTGATCGTGACCGCACCTCCGGCGCCATCGTGCAGGCGCGCATGGCGATGGGCCTGCCAGCGTTGTTGGTCAGCGGCGTTGAGCGAGGCCGGAAAATTGCGCGCGCGATAACGAAACACCAGTTCGTCCAGGCGCTCGTCGCTGAAGCCGCTGGCCTGCGCCGCGATCTGTTCTGGCCGCGCCGCGCGCAGCCGCTCGAGCCGGCGCCGGTCATCGTTGCTCAGAAAGCCGCCGTAGAGATCTTCATCGACATCCGGCGCCTCGCTGGGCACAGCGCGGCTGAACACACCCGGCCAGACGCCGGCCATCGACCCCGCGATGCGCGCCGCGGTTTCGGCGTGTCGGTAGGCCAAATCGAAATCGACACCCCAGCGCTGCGCCATTGGCGCCGGCAGGGTTTTGAGGTTGCTGATGACGATCGGCGATTTGTTGATATGGATGGTCTTGATCGGCAGCCGCGCCTGGCCTTCGGCGAGGTCGGCGTTGCGCACAAACAGCCGCTCGCGGATCTGGTCGGCGCTCAAGCCCATCAACTCGCTCGGGTCGAACGCCAGGTCCCAGACGATGACCTCGTTTTTGTTCGTCGGGTGCGGCGCAAGAGGCCACACCACAGCGAGACAGCCGCGTTCTGCCGGGTACATGCCGGAGATATGAAGCAGCGGTTTGCCGAGCACCAGCTCGGCCGTCACCGCCGACTTCTGGCGCAGCCTCAAGCAAAAGTCCCAGAGCTTCGGCTGCGCGGTCTTCACCAGCCGCGCCAGCGCAATCGTCGCGCGCACGTCGGACAGCGCGTCGTGTGCCGCTTCGTGCGCCAGGCCGTTGGCGGCAGTCAGGTGTTCGAGGCGAAAGCTGGGGCGGCCGTCGTCAGGCCGGGTCGGCCAGACGATGCCTTCGGGGCGCAGCGCATAAGCGCAGCGCACGGTGTCGAGCAGGTCCCAGCGGCCACATTCGTTCTGCCATTCGCGACCGTAGGGGTCGATCAGGTTGCGCCAGAACAGATGCCGCGTGACTTCGTCGTCGAAGCGGATGCTGTTGTAGCCGACACCCACCGTGCCGGGTTTGGCCAAGGCGGCTTCGACCGCCGCCGCAAAACTATGTTCGGGCAGGCCGACGGCAGCGCAATGTTGCGGCAGGATGCCGGTGAGCAGGCAGCTTTCGGGGTCGGGCAACTGGTCGATCGGGGGCTGGCAGTGCAGCATCACGGCCGGCTCGATCTCGTTCAGGTCGGCGTCGGTGCGCACGCCGGCAAACTGCGCCGGCCGGTCGCGCCGCGGCACCACGCCGAAGGTTTCGTAGTCGTGCCAGAAAAAGCTGAATGCCGCCATGGCGGGACGATAGCGCATGCGCGCCGTGAATCAATGCAAAGGCAACACCGTGTCGGCCCCTTCGGGCACGCAGCCCTCGGCGATCGGCTGCCAGCCGCGCCGTACCACGATGTGTTGCGTGTTATGGCAAAACTCGATGCGCGTCGCGCTGGGCGCTTGCGCTTGCACAAACGATTCCAGCGCTGCTGGCAGCGTGGTGCGGTAGCGCTGCTGGTGAATATCGTCGGCCGGATGGTCGTCGGAGCGCAGCCAGGGGACGAAGGTGCCCAACGCCATCAGCCAGCGTGAACCGACGTTGACGGTGCTCGGCTCGTAGCCGCTGGCTTGCAGCCAGCGCTGCGCCTGCTCACGGGCCTGCTCACGCGCCTGTTCTGGCGCCTGCGCACGCGGACGAAGTACCGGCGCGACACCATTGGCGTCGGCGCCCGGCGTGGCCTCGGTCGGCGGCCCCCAGGCCGCGGCCATCAGTTCAGCGATCCACTGGTTGCAGTTCTGGTAGCGCAGGCTGTAAGGGTAGGCGTTGGCGCTGTAGTCGGCACCCAGCAACTGCAAGGCGCGGTGTTTGTCGAGCGCCGCGCTTTCGAGTTTGTCGGCGGCTGTCTCGGGCAGAAAGACCACCGAGATGTAGCCGATCGATGGGTCGCTGGTGCCGAGCAAAAACGCCGACAGGCCTTGATCAAAGAGTCGCGGCCGGCCTTCTTCGCATGCGAAATACAGCTGGCGGATCGCCCAGGGTGATTGGGGATTGGCTTGCAGCGTCAGGCCGGCATGGGAGTAACGCAACCCGAATCGTTGCAGGTTCAGGCCGGAGCGCGAAATCAGCGCGATCCGCTGGCCCGACTTTTCAAGCTCGGTCTTGATCACCGCGGCCAGGCGGAAGAGCCGGTCTTGCTGTGGTGCGCTCCAGTCGTTGGCCTGGTCACACAGGCGCAGCGATGCGGCGGCTGCGGGCGCGAACGTCGCCGCCATCAGCAGGGCGGCAACCAGGCCCCTGATGTGGTTTGTGAGCGGGTGAGCGGCCTTGCGGACCGTGGTCAAGGTCGGCGGCCTCAAAGCCCGGCGGCCGTCGATCGCGAAGAGCCTACAGCGTCACCGCTGTCGTATTCAGCTCACGAAACCAGTCGTCGGCGAGGACGAGAAAAAACGCCTGCTGAACGCCGACCTGGCCGTCGCTGTTCAGGCGCGCAAACTCCAGGCCATAGGGCCGCTGACGTGCAGCGATCAACGTGCCGCGATCGACACCGCCGCGCTGCGCTGCTTCTTGCGGCAGGTAGAGCACAAAAGCCGCGTTGGCGTCGGCCTGGGCATCGACCCCGGCGGCGGCCTGCACTTCCAACCGCAGTTGCACCCGCAACACGCCCGGCCGTCCGGGGGCCTGCGCGATGTCGATGACGCGGTAGTTGCCGTCGGCGACCTTGGTGCCCTTGCTCGAGCCGTCGCTGGACCTGTCGATCGATGTCGATGCACTGCCCACCGATGCTGAACTCGCCGACGACGCCGACGAAGCGCTGCTCTCCGCCCAGGCCGGCGCCGCCGCCGCTGCGCCTACCATCAAGGCCGCGATGACCAGATGTTTGCTCTCAAAATCGATCATCGAAGTTTCCTTGGGGTTTGAAATGATGCGAAGGCGCTGAAGTCGGCGGCATCGACGACATCAATCACAGGCGCCGCACGACGACGCTGCCGATCGAATAACCGGCACCAAACGAGCAGATCACGCCGAGTTCGCCAGCTTGCATGTCGGCCTGGTGTTCGTGAAACGCAATGATCGACCCGGCCGACGCGGTGTTGGCATATTCGTCCAGGATCAGCGGCGCGACATCGCTGCCAACCTCCTTGCCCACCTCGGCGCCGACCAGCTTGCGGATGACAAGCTGGTTCATGCCCAGGTTGGCCTGGTGCAGCCAGAAGCGCCGCACCTGCGTCGGCTCGAAACCCAGGCTGTGCAGATGCGATTCGATATGCGCCGCGGCCATCGGCACGACCTCTTTGAAGACCTTGCGGCCTTCTTGCATGAAGGTCTTGTCGCGGGCATCAGGGTCGGTATCTTCGCAGCGGTTCATGAAGCCCGCATTGTTGCGAATGTGGTTCGAAAACTGCGTCACCAGACGTGTGCCCAGCACCTGCCAGCGGTGGGCCGAGGTCGCCGTTTCAGCGGCTTCGACAATCACCGCGGTGCAGACGTCACCAAAGATGAAGTGGCAATCGCGGTCGCGCCATTCGAGGTGCGCTGATGTGATCTCGGGGTTCACGACCAGCACACATGTCGCCGTGCCACAGCGCACCGCGTTGACCGCCTGCTCGATGGCGAATGTCGCCGACGAACAGGCCACGTTCATGTCGAAGCCATAACCGCCGGCGCCCACCGCCTGCTGGATTTCGACCGCCATCGCCGGGTAGGCGCGCTGCATATTGGCCGCTGCGCACAACACCGCGTCGATATCGGCGCCGGTCTTGCCGGCGGCAGCGATGGCCTGCTTGGCCGCATCGACGGCGATCTCGGCCATCAGCGAGAGCTGGTCGTCGGCGCGTGGCTCGAAGTGTGGCTTCATGCGTGTCGGGTCGAGCACGCCGGCCTTGTCGAGCACATAACGCTGCTTGATGCCCGAGGCTTTTTCGATGAACTCGACCGACGAGCCGACCATCGGCTGCACGGTGCCGGCAGTGATGGCGTCGGCGTTTTTTTGATTCTGCAGCGCGGCGTAGGCGTTGAAGGCCTCGACCAGCTCTGCATTCGTGATGATGTACGGCGGCCGGTACAGCCCGCTGCCGCTGATGACAACGTCTTTCATGGCGCCAGAGTTTAGACGCGGCGCCGGCGCGGCCCCGCTTTTACCGCCGCTTTGGCGGCTGGTGGCGGCGGCGCGGCAGCGGCTGCCGGCGCCGCACCGCGCATTGCCTCGCTCATGCCGATCAGCACACCGCTGGCCATCGCCGCATAACTCTCGGCCATCACCTGCGCCGCGCGCATGCCGGCGGCGCGGCTGTCGCGCACGCCGGTCTGCATCTGCGCCATGAGTTGCTCGACGGTGGTCGAGGCTTTGGCGCCCGACATCGTGCCGCCGGCCTGCAGCTTTTGCAGCACCTGCTCCCAGGCGCCGGCCATCGGCGCGCCGGCCGTCGATGCGGTCTTTTTCAGCGCCGAGAAGATCGTGTCCTCAAAATTGTCGAGTTCGTCGAGCGCCCGTTTCAGCGTCTTTTCGCGCAAGTCAACCCCCTGCGAGCTGAGCTGCGACAGCGCCACTCGCTGCGCATCGACGGCCTGGAGCAGTGCGTCGTCGATGCCAGCGACGGCTTTTTCGAGCAGCGCTTCAGGGTTGATGCCGGCCACGGTGTTGTTCGCCGCACCCATGCTCGCCGCGCCGGACACCGCCTTCAGCGCCGAGCGGATATTTTTCAGCGTCAACTCGCGGCCCTGCAAAGCTTGCAGCGTCGCCGCGCTGACCGCCTGGCGCAGTTGCCCGGCCTGTTTGGTGGTGGCGTTTTCGAACATCGAGATCAACGCGTCCTGGTCAAAAATGGGCTTGTTCATGGCGGCTCCTGTGGCGGTTGACGTGATCGTCGCACTGCCGCGGGCCGGCGGCAAGGCCGGCACCCGGATAATCGCGATCATCTGCCCCACCGCCGCGGCCAACGCCAACGCGGCCACGCTGGCCCCTCCCCCCCCCTGTTCCCCGGAGATTTGTTGATGACCCGCATTTTTAACTTCAGCGCCGGCCCCGCGGCGTTGCCCGAATCGGTCTTGCAGACCGCCGCTGCAGAGATGCTCGACTGGCATGGTTCGGGCATGTCGGTGATGGAAATGAGCCACCGTGGCAAGGAGTTCATCAGCATTGCCGCCGAAGCCGAACGCCTGCTGCGCGAACTGCTTGCAATTCCCGCCAACTACAAGGTGCTGTTCATGCAGGGCGGCGCGATCGGCGAAAACGCGATCGTGCCGATGAACATGCTGCGTGGCAAGACGAGCGCCGACTACATCGACACCGGCGAGTGGAGCAAGAAGTCGATCAAGGAGGCGCAGAAATACGGCGCCGTGAATGTCGCCGCATCGGCCAAAGCCAGCGGCTACACCACGATCCCGCCGCGCGCCGATTGGAAGCTCGACCCGAACGCCGCCTACGTGCACATCTGCGCCAACGAAACCATCGGCGGCGTCGAGTACCACTACACGCCCGATGTCGGCGATGTGCCGCTGATCGCTGACGTGTCGAGCAACATCCTGTCGCGCCCGCTCGACGTGTCGAAATTCGGCCTGCTCTATGGCGGCGCGCAAAAGAATATCGGCCCCGCCGGGCTCACGATCGTGATCGTGCGCGACGACCTCATCGGCCAGGCATTGCCGGCAACACCGAGCGCCTTCGACTACAAAATCGTCGCCGACAACGAGTCGATGTACAACACGCCGCCGACCTACGCGATTTATATCGCCGGCCTGGTTTTCAACTGGATCAAGGCCAGCGGCGGCCTCGTCGCGATGGCGGCGCACAACCGCGCCAAAGCCGCGCTGCTGTCCGACTACCTGGGCAACACCGGCTTCTATTCGTGCCCGGTCGCCAGCGACTGCCGGTCGCTGATGAATGTGCCGTTCCGGCTCAAGGACGAAAACCTCGACGAGACTTTCCTCAAGGGCGCATCGGCACGTGGCATGGTGCAGCTCAAAGGCCACCGCTCGGTGGGTGGCATGCGGGCGTCGATCTACAACGCGATGCCGGTCGCCGGCGTGCAGGCGCTGGTCGCATACATGAAAGAGTTCGAGGCCAAAAATGGCTGACCGCTTTGGCATCCTGGTGTTGAACCAGATCTCGGCGCAGGGCCTGTCGCGCCTGCCGGCTGAAGCCTACCGCGTGGGCAAGGACATCACCGACCCGGCCGCGGTGCTGGTGCGGTCGGCCGATATGCACAAGCTGCCCATCGCTGACAGCGTGCGCGCCATCGGCCGCGCCGGCGCCGGCACCAACAACATCCCGGTCAAGGCCATGAGCGCACGCGGCGTGCCGGTCTTCAACGCGCCCGGCGCCAACGCCAATGCGGTCAAGGAACTCGTGCTCGCCGGCATGCTGATGGCCGCACGCAATTTGGCACCGGCGCTGCGGTTTGTGGCAGCCCTCGACCCCGCCGATGCTGAGATGGAACACAAGGTCGAAGGCGGCAAGAAAACCTTTGCCGGCTACGAGCTCGCCGGCCAGACGCTGGGCATCGTCGGCCTGGGCAAGATCGGCTGCATGGTCGCCGACG
The DNA here is from genome assembly GCA_031419315.1 of Betaproteobacteria bacterium. Classification (GTDB taxonomy): domain Bacteria; phylum Pseudomonadota; class Gammaproteobacteria; order Burkholderiales; family Burkholderiaceae_C; genus Rubrivivax. Next base: position 4,367 of record JANOKR010000219.1, on the reverse strand, counting down.
CCGCCATCAAGCTGGGCATGAACGTGCTCGGCCACGACCCCGAGATCACGGTCGATGCGGCGTGGAGCCTGCCGGCACAGGTCAAACGTGCTGGCAGCGTCAACGAGGTGCTCAAGAACGCCCACTTCGTGACCCTGCATGTGCCGCTCATCGAGGCCACACGCGGGCTCGTCAACGACGCCAATATCGGGCTCATGCGGCCGGGGGCCGTGCTCCTCAACTTCAGCCGCGACGGTGTGGTTGACGATGTCGCCCTGCTCGACGCCCTGGCGGCGGGCAAGCTCGGCCACTATGTCTGCGACTTCCCTTCAGCGGCGCTGAACCGCCACGACAAGGTCATCGCGCTGCCGCACCTGGGGGCGTCGACAGCCGAAGCCGAAGAGAACTGCGCGATCATGGTCGTCGACCAGTTGCGTGACTATCTCGAGCACGGCAACATCAACAACGCGGTCAACTTCCCCGCGGTGGGCATGGCGCGAGAGTCGGCCTTCCGGATCGCGATCGCGAATGCCAACGTGCCGAACATGCTCGGCCAGATCTCGACCGCGATGGCCGCTGCCGGCCTGAATATCCACAACATGGTCAACAAGTCGCGTGGCGATATGGCCTACACGCTGGTCGATGTCGACAGCGCGGTGGCCGACGCCGCGATCGCCGCGTTGAGCGCGATCAGCGGTGTGCTGTCGGTGCGCTATCTGCCGTTGAAGTGACCACCGGCGCCTTGGGTGGCGGGCGGCGCACGACCACGGTGCCGCAGATGCGGTCGTGCAGGGTCTGGCGTTTGGCACTGAAGCGTTGCATCAAGAAGCCGACACCCACCGTGTAGTACGAAACGAAGCGGGCGAAAAAGCGCGCGGTCGCCCGCAGGCGGCCGATGCGGTGCCCTGTCAGGTCGGTGATCACGATGCCGGCGACGCGCATGCCCCAGGTGGCGCGATGTTTCGACGTCCAGAAGTGGGCGTGGTAGAGCCAGAAAACGAGGATCGACGTCCACACTGCGGCACCCAGTGCAGCATCGACTTCGGCCTGGTGGGCCAGGGCCTCGGGGGTCGCGGCCGCCGCGCTGGCAGCCGCGTCGCTGGCACTGGCCGCTTCGGCGGGGCCGGTGGTCGACACCACCGCGGCCGGTGTGGCGTCTTCCGGCAGCGGGTTGACAAGCGCGATGTTCCAGATCACCGCGATCACAAAAGCCAGGGCCAGGCACACCACCCAATCGACCAACTGCGCTGTAGCCCTACGCAGAAAGCCGGCATAGCCCAGCGCGGCAGTATCCAGCGCGGGCTCGACAGGTGCGGTGGCAACGCTTGCTGCCAGGCCGATCCCGGTGGTCGCGGCGGACGCTGCCGTCGCTGCGGTCACCGCCGATTGCACCATCGCGCGCGCACCGAACCACCGCTCCCAGATTGGAAAACGCTTTTTGATGTACGGCGCCAGCGCCATGTACAACAGCGCCGCAGGCAGCCCTGAAAGCAGGTGCGACAGGGTCCCGGCCCAGTTGCTCAGGTGCAGGAACTTCAAGACATCGACGACCCAGTCCGCGCTTTTCAGCCAGTCGGCCAGGCGGTCCTGCGCAAAGATAAAAGGCACCAGGACCAGCGCCAGCGGCACATAGCTCCAGTAGGCCAGCCAGCGGCGCTCGATCTCGGCGGCAGCCTTTTCCTGGTTCTGCGCATCGCGGCTCAGGTCGAGGAACTGCATCGCGGTATCGAACGCGCCGCCGTACATCGCGGCCCAGGGCTCGGTGGGGGTATTTTTTGTGCGCCAGTCGAGCATCAGGCGCAGGTCGGGGTCGCGCCAGAGGCTGGCATGGCCCTGCTCATGTTCGAGTGCGGTCTCGCGCAGGCGGCGGTAGATGCGTGCCGAGTGGGCTTCGTCGTCGGCCCAGGCTTTCAGCCGCAGCCAGACCCGCATCAGGCTTTCGTGCGAGATGTCGATCACCGAATCCGGGCCCAAAGCTTCACTGATCGGCGGCATCAGGAAAGAGCGGCTGGGTTTGCGAAAGACGTCGATGACTGCGACAAGCTGCGCCGACGTGGCCCCGGTCATCTCGGCCAGCGTCAACGCCTTGGTCGGGCGGCGGATGCCACGCGGGTCGGTGCCGGTATCGGTGAGCGCCTTGAAGAGCTGTTCGCACAGGCGCTGCTGGCCCGCAGCGGCGAGTTCGCCAAAGGCCTTCTCGGCATGCATGTCGAGCGCCCGCGACATGCCGCCGGCGGCTTCGTAGTGCACCAGCTCGAGCACGCCGCAAGCCTTCGGGTCCAGCTCCCAAAACGCCCAACTGCGGTTCAGCGCATGCTGCAGGATCGAGAGCTGGTCGGGGTTGTCGCCGACATCGTTGAGCAGCCGCGTCACGAGCACCGGGTTGATCGTCGCGCCAGCCACACCGGCCGGCCCGGTGATCGCGTCGCGGATCTCGTTGCGCGTCAGCCGCGGCACCAGGTACTGGCCTTCGTTGATAGCCTCGGGCAGGCCCTGGAACTGCGCGCAATCGCCGAGAAAATCCGAGCGCATCGTGAGCACGATGTGAATCGGCACGGTCGTCTGCGCCGCCGCTTCGAGCAGCAGGCGCACAAAGGCCACCGCGTCCTCGGCAGCACCCCAGCCGTCGGGGCGTGCGCCACGCACCAGGGTGCGAAACCTGAACAGCTCCTCGAACTGGTCGGCGACCACCAGCAGTTGGGTGCCGTTGGCCAGGTCAGCCTGCTCGACGATATCGACCAGGCCCAGGCTGCCCAGGCGCAGCGTCGATTCGACCAGCTCAGCAGCCGACAGCGCGCCGGTCATGGGGGTGTCGTAGAGCACCCCGGGCTCGGCCAAGGCGCGCGCGAGTGCGCCGATCGGGTCGCTGCCCGGCCGCATCTGCGCCATGCGCCAGCGCGCACCCGCGCTGGCCAGATAGCCGCGATGCAAGGCCGGGCGCAAGCCGCAGTTGACGAGCGACGACTTGCCGCTGCCCGAGCCGCCGACCACCGCCAGAAAACGGTGCGCGCCGAGCTTGTCGATCATCTTGTCGACCTGATGCTCGCGGCCAAAAAAGAGATGCTTTTCGTCGGCGCGAAATGGGCGCAGGCCCGGGTAGGGGTTGCGCACCGCGGCCGTGGATGTGGTCGCGCTTGGGCTTGCGCTTGCGCGTGCAGATGCGGCGGCCGGCTCAGCCATGCTCGGCCCCTTGCAGCGCACCGATCACCGGCGCCAGCAGGGCTTCGGAAAATCCGGCGCGGGCGTCGATGACGTTCGCGCCACCGGTATCGACGAGGTCGTCCTTGTCCTCCGACGACGGGTCCACTACCCAGGTGAAGACGCCGCGAAACGGCCGCCCCTTCCGCCACGACCGCGCTTGGAGCAGATCGCTGTCGACGGTGGCCTTCCAGCCGACAGTGCCCGTGCCGAAGAAAATCAGCACCACATCACATTCGGTCAGCCAGCGCTTGTTAGCTTCGCGGCCCTCGCCTTCGACGGCGGAAAAAACCGGCTTGAGCACATTGAAGCGTGTGCTCAAGATCTTGCGAATATCGGCGCAAGCCTTGCGATCAGGCGCGTCGAAGATCACGTAAATGGTGCCGGGGCCGGCGGCGGCGCCGACTGCATCGCCGCTGACCGCAGCAACAGCGGCATCAGCCGGCGCCGCCGGCTCCACGGGCGGCGGCGGCGGGGCCTCGATGGCCTTCAGCGCGACATGCATCGCCGCCTTCACGGCTTCGAGGTCGCCGGTGATGACTTCGGCGCCGCCTTGCAGCTCGGCGCGGCTGTGCATGTCCTGCAAAAACTGCTGGTGGTTCGGCCGCTCGCACAAGGTGCCCGCCGGCAGCGATACGACCCGCCGCAGCGGCGCCAGGCCGGCGCCTGCGGCTGCGCGTTCGACGGCGCTACCAACCGCCACCGCGTTCTGGATCACAAGCACCGAATCCAGGCCCTTGCCCTCGGGCACCATGCCCGGCGAGACACCGAGCAGATGCACCGCCAGCGCCGAGCGTTCGAGCAGCCGCGCGACCTCGGCGCGGTACTCGGTTTCGCTCGTCGGTAATTCGCGATCCGGCAGCACCGGATAACCACGCTGCACGAGTTCGCTGCGCAGCGCCTCGCGGTCGTAGCGGCGATCCTCGCCACATTGCGCGAGGTACACGCTGGGTCGTTTGGGGTTGGCGTCGGCGGCCGTGCCGGCGTCGCCTGCGGTACCGGCCACACCCGCCGCCGAAGCCGCGCCAGCGGCGTCGATGGCCTTCAGCGTGTCGGCAATATCCTGCGCCAGCAGCGCGACCTGGAGCTTGAGCCTTTCGGCATAAGCCGCGCCGTAATTCGGGTCGAGTTCAACCGCGCGGTCGTTGCGGTCCTGGGTTTCGCGCCGGTCTTTGTCGACACGCACATAA
>JANOKR010000218.1:0-17340 GCA_031419315.1 Betaproteobacteria bacterium | reverse complement strand
GTCTTCACCGACGGCAAACAGATCGGCGCCACGCTGGACCGCAACGGCTTGCGGCCTGCCAGATACATCGTCACCGACGACGACCTGGTCATCATGGCCTCGGAGTCCGGCGTACTGCCGATCCCCGAGAACCGCATCGTCAAGAAATGGCGCCTGCAGCCGGGCCGCATGTTCCTGATCGACCTGGAGCAGGGCCGCATCGTCGACGACGAGGAGTTGAAGAACCAGTTCGCGTTTGCCAAGCCGTACCGGCAGTGGATCGAGAACGTGCGAGTCAAGCTCGACGCCATCGACATCCCGCCTGCCGCGCCGCTGCCCGCGAAAGAGACTTTGCTCGACCGCCAGCAGGCCTTTGGCTACACCCAGGAAGACCTCAAATTCCTGATGAGCCCGATGGCCGCGGCCGGTGAAGAAGGCATCGGCTCGATGGGCAACGACTCGCCGCTGGCGGTGTTGTCGGACAAGAACAAGCCGCTGTACAACTATTTCAAGCAGCTTTTTGCGCAGGTCACGAACCCGCCGATCGACCCGATCCGCGAGGCCATCGTGATGAGCCTGAACAGCTTCATCGGGCCGAAGCCGAACCTGCTCGACATCAACGCGATCAACCCGCCGATGCGGCTGGAGGTGACCCAGCCGGTGCTCGATTTCGACGACATGGCGCGGCTGCGCTCGATCGAAAAACATACCGCCGCCAAGTTCAAAAGCCACGAACTCGACATCACCTACCCCGCCGACTGGGGCCGCGAAGGCATCGAAGCGAAACTCGCGTCGCTGTGTGCCGAAAGTGTCGATGCGATCAAGTCCGGCCACAACATCCTGATCGTCACCGACCGGCGCATGAGCCGCACCCAGATCGCGATTCCCGCGCTGCTGGCGCTGTCGGCGATTCACCACCACCTCGTGCGCGAAGGCCGGCGCACAACCGCCGGGCTGGTCGTCGAGACCGCATCGGCACGCGAGGTGCATCACTTCGCGGCGCTCGCCGGTTATGGCGCCGAGGCCGTGCACCCGTATCTCGCGCTGGAAACCCTGGCCCATATGCACCAGGGTTTGACCGGTGATCTGTCGGCCGAGAAGGCGATCTACAACTACACCAAGGCGATCGGCAAGGGTCTCTCGAAGATCATGTCGAAGATGGGTGTCAGCACCTACATGTCGTACTGCGGCGCGCAGTTGTTCGAGGCCATCGGCCTAGAAAAAACTTTTATCGAAAAGTACTTCCGTGGCACCGCATCGCAGGTCGGTGGCATCGGCGTGTTTGAAGTCGCCGAAGAAGCCATCCGCATGCACCGCGCCGCGTTTGGCGACGACCCGCTGCTCGAGCGCATGCTCGACGCTGGCGGCGAGTACGCCTGGCGCGTGCGCGGCGAAGAGCATATGTGGACGCCTGACGCGATCGCGAAGCTGCAACACGCGGCACGCTCGGCCAAGTTCGAGACCTACAAGGAATACGCGCAGATCATCAACGACCAGAGCCAGCGCCACATGACGCTGCGCGGCTTGTTCGAATTCAAGGTCGACCCTGCCAAGGCCATCTCGATCGACGAGGTCGAACCGGCCAGCGAGATCGTCAAGCGTTTTGCCACTGGCGCGATGTCGCTCGGCTCGATCTCGACCGAAGCCCATGCGACGCTGGCGGTGGCGATGAACCGCATCGGCGGCAAGAGCAATACCGGCGAAGGTGGTGAAGACCCGGCCCGGTACCGCAACGAGTTGAAGGGCATCAGGATCAGCGCCGGGACCAAGCTGTCCGACGTCGTCGGCGCGGATGTCATCGCGTCGGACTACGCGCTCAACGAAGGCGATTCACTGCGCAGCAAGATCAAGCAGGTCGCATCGGGCCGCTTCGGCGTGACCGCCGAGTACCTGGTCAGCGCCGACCAGATCCAGATCAAGATGGCGCAGGGCGCCAAGCCCGGCGAAGGTGGTCAGTTGCCGGGCACCAAGGTCAGCGAGTACATCGGCATGCTGCGCCATTCGGTGCCCGGTGTCGGCCTCATCAGCCCGCCGCCGCACCACGATATCTATTCGATCGAAGATCTCGCCCAACTCATCCACGACCTGAAAAACGCCAACCCGCGCGCTGGCATCAGCGTCAAGCTGGTCAGCGAAGTTGGTGTTGGCACGATCGCCGCTGGCGTGGCCAAGTGCAAGGCCGACCATGTCGTGATCGCCGGGCATGACGGCGGCACCGGCGCGTCGCCATGGAGTTCGATCAAACATGCCGGCACGCCGTGGGAATTGGGCCTTGCCGAAACCCAGCAGACGCTGGTCTTGAACCGCCTGCGCAGCAGCATCCGCGTGCAGGCCGACGGCCAGATGAAAACCGGCCGCGATGTGATCATCGGCGCATTGCTCGGCGCTGACGAGTTCGGCTTCGCGACCGCGCCGCTGGTCGCCGAGGGCTGCATCATGATGCGCAAATGCCACCTCAATACCTGCCCGGTCGGGGTCGCCACCCAAGACCCCGCGCTGCGAAGCAAGTTCGCCGGCCGCCCCGAGCATGTCGTCAACTTTTTCTTCTTCGTCGCCGAAGAAGCGCGCCAGATCATGGCCCAGTTGGGCATCCGGAAATTTGTCGACCTGATCGGCCGCGCCGACCTGCTCGATACCAAGAAGGGCATCGACCACTGGAAGGCGCGCGGCCTCGATTTTGGCCGCATCTTCCACCTGCCCGCGGTGCCCGCCGATGTGCCGCGCCACCAGGTCGAAGTGCAGGACCATGGCCTGCAGCGCGCGCTGGACATCAAGCTCATCGAACGCTGCAAACCGGCGATCGAGCGCGGCGAAAAGGTCCAGTTCATGGAAGACGTGCGCAACGGCAACCGCTCGGTCGGCGCGATGTTGTCCGGCGAGTTGATCCGCCAGCGCCCGGAAGGCCTGCCCGACCACACCATCTTCATGCAGATGGAAGGCACCGGCGGCCAGAGCTTCGGTGCCTTCCTGGCCAACGGCATAACGCTCTACCTGATCGGCGATGCCAACGACTACACCGGCAAGGGCCTGTCGGGCGGGCGCATCGTGGTGCGCCCGAGCATCGACTTCCGCGGTGATGCCACCAAGAACATCATCATCGGCAATACCGCACTCTACGGCGCGACCAGCGGCGAGGCGTTTTTCCGCGGTGTCGCCGGCGAGCGCTTCGCGGTGCGCCTGTCGGGTGCGAGCGCGGTCGTCGAAGGCACTGGCGACCATGGCTGCGAGTACATGACTGGTGGCACCGTCGCCGTGCTCGGCAAGACCGGCCGCAACTTTGCTGCCGGCATGAGCGGCGGCGTGGCCTATGTCTACGACGAAGACGGTCACTTCGGTGGGCGCTGCAATACGAGCATGGTCGCGCTGGAAAAAGTGCTGAGTAGGGACGAGCAGGCGGCGGCGAGCAGCACGGCGCAATGGCACCGCGGCTTGAGCGACGATGCGCAATTGAAGAAGCTCATCGAAGACCACCACCGCTGGACCGGTTCGCTGCGGGCGCGCGAGATCCTCGACCACTGGGCCGAGGCGCGCGGCAAATTCATCAAGGTCTTCCCGCACGAATACAAACGTGCGCTGGGCGAGCGCGCGGCCAAGGCCGAAGCCGCATCGGCCACCAGCAAGGCCAAGACCAGCGCCGCTTTTGTGCCCGCCAAGTAAACCAGATCAGAAACGAGAACGACGATGGGCAAGGTCACGGGATTCCTGGAATTCGAGCGCCTCGACGAGGGCTACGAGCCAGTCGAAAAGCGGGTCAAGAACTACAAGGAATTTGTCATCGGCCTCAACGCCGAGCAGGCCCGGGTGCAGGGCGCGCGCTGCATGGACTGCGGCACGCCGTTCTGCACCAGCGGCTGCCCGGTGAACAACATCATCCCGGACTTCAACGATCTGGTTTACCAGGGTGATTGGCAAAACGCCATCGAGGTCTTGCACTCGACAAACAATTTTCCCGAGTTCACCGGCCGCGTCTGCCCGGCGCCGTGTGAAGAGGCCTGCACGCTCAACGTCAACGACGATCCGGTCGGCATCAAGTCGATCGAACACGCGATCATCGACCGCGCCTGGGCCGAAGGCTGGGTCAAGCCACTGCCGCCCAAAACCAAGACCGGCAGACGGGTGGCGGTGGTCGGCTCCGGCCCGGCCGGCATGGCCGCCGCGCAGCAGTTGGCACGTGCCGGGCATGACGTGACGCTGTTCGAAAAGAACAGCCGCATCGGCGGCCTGCTGCGTTACGGCATCCCCGACTTCAAGATGGAAAAGAGCCACATCGACCGGCGGGTTGAGCAGATGCAGGCTGAGGGTGTCAGCTTCCGCACCGGCGTGCTGGTCGGCGCGATGGCCAACGAAGGCCCTGCCAGCAAGGTCACCAACGACGCCAGTGAAACCATCAGCGCCGAGCAGCTCCGGGCCGACTTCGATGCCGTCCTGCTCACTGGCGGCGCCGAGACCTCGCGCCACCTGCCGGTGCCCGGACGCGAGCTCGACGGCGTGCACTTCGCGATGGAGTTCCTGCCGATGCAGAACAGGCAAGTTGCCGGCGACAAGATCCAGGGCCAGATCATGGCCACCGGCAAACATGTCATCGTCATCGGCGGTGGTGATACCGGCAGCGACTGCGTCGGCACCAGCAACCGCCACGGCGCGGCCAGCGTGACGCAGTTCGAGCTCATGCCGCAGCCCCCCGAGCATGAAGACAAGCCGCTGACCTGGCCCTACTGGCCGAGCAAGCTGCGCACCAGCTCCAGCCACCAGGAAGGCTGCGAGCGCGAATTTGCGATCGCGACCAAGGAGCTTATCGCCGGCACCGGCAAGGACAAGGGCCGCGTGGTGGCGTTGAAAACCGTGCAGGTGCAGTGGCAGGGCGGCAAGATGGTCGAAGTCGCCGGCAGCGAAGAAGTCCACCCGGCCGACCTGGTGCTGCTGGCGATGGGTTTCACCGCGCCGGTGGCGGCCATGCTCGACGCTTTTGGCGTCCAGCGCGACGCGCGTGGCAATGCCAAGGCAAGCACCGATTCCAGCGGCGGCTACGCCACCAACGTGGCCAAGGTTTTTGCCGCTGGCGATATGCGCCGCGGCCAGAGCCTGGTCGTCTGGGCGATCCGTGAAGGCCGCCAGGCGGCGCGCGCGGTGGATGAGTTTTTGATGGGCGCCAGCGCGCTGCCGCGCTGAGCGGCACTGGTGGGCGGCAGCCAGCTTTCGGCCGATGGCCGTAGCGCCGCGCCGTCGCAGCGCACCAGCGATTCACGCCGCCCATCGTCGTTTCGTCGCAGACCCCTCGCCGCAGCGGTTGCCGCTTCGTACAGTGGCTCCATCGACATTCACCCGATGGAGCCCCGAATGAAAAAAACACTGATCCTTGCCGCGACCCTGGCCGCCACCTGGGCGATACCGTTTGCGGCCGCTGCCTGCGAGCGCACGATAACAATCACCAACGTGCGCAGCGGCGCCGGCCCGGTGATGGTCGCGGTGTATGCCGACGAAGGCTCGTTCATGAAAGTCCCGGCGCTGGCCGTCCGGGTAAGCGCTTCTGACGTGACTGTGCACGTGCCGCTGTGCGGCACCGAAGCGCGCGAAATCGCGGTCATGGCCTATCAGGATCTGAATGTCAACCAGCGCCTGGATATGAACCCGCTCGGCATCCCGACCGAGCCCTTCGGCGCCTCGGGCGAAGGGGTCGGCTTTGGCGCACCGAGCTGGGCGCGCGTGCGGGTCGCCCTGGCCGCTGCCGGCGCGGTGGCGGTGCCGGTCGCTTTGTCGAAGTGAGGCGGCCGTGATGCGCCGGCGAGGATTTCTACAAGCCGCTGCGGCGGCGACATTGAGCGCTGGCGCCGCGGCAGCGTCGGCAGCGTCGCTGGCGGGTTCGCGGGCGGGGTCGTCGAGCGACAGCTTCGCCGCCAACATCGCGGGCAAGCCACTTTTAGCGCCGCTGACCGGTGTCACTGGCGATCTCGACTGCGAGCGGCTGGTCGTGCAGGGCCGCTGGCCGGCCGAGTTGCGCGGCCGCTTCCTGCGCAACGGCCCGGCTTTGATGGCGCGTGGTGGTCAGCGCATCGGTCATTGGTTCGAAGGCGACGGCATGGTGCAGCAGTTCCGCATCGACGGCGCTCGCATCAACCACCGCGGCCGGCTGGTGCAGACAGCCAAGTTGAAGATCGAAGCGCAGTCCGGCCGGCTGATGTACCCCAGCTTCAATGGCCTCCCGGCACCGGGCGTGCCGATCTCCGGCCCGGACAGCTTCAACGTCGCCAATACAAATGCGATCGAACATGGCGGGCGCCTGCTGGCGCTGTGGGAAGGCGGCTCGGCGTACGCGCTCGACCCCGACTCGCTCGGCACGCAGGGCCCGGTGACCTGGCAGCCGGGTTGGGAGCAGATGCCGTTTTCTGCGCACCCCAAGCTCGACGCCAAGGGCACGCTGTGGAATTTCGGCACCGCCGGTCAACGCCTGGTGCTCTACCAGATCGATGCAGCGGGTCGGGTCGCGCAGGCGCAGGTCGGCAGTCTGCCGGTGCGGTCGGGCATGGTGCACGACGCTGCGGTCACTGACCGCTGGTTTGTGATCCCGCTGCCGCCGGTGCGCTGGAGCCCGGGGTCGCCGATCGGCTTTGATGCGCGCGACGCGTTGCGCATCCTGGTCGTGGCCAAACATGACATTTCGAAACAGCGGGTCTTTGAGTTGCCGGCGGAGATGGTCTTCCATGTCGGCAATGCTTTCGAGCGCGGCGACGGCCAGATCGAGCTGACCTACATGGGCAGCGCTGGCGGCGACTTCCTGGTCGACGCTGCGGCGGCGCTGATGCAAGGCCGGGTCACGCCCACTGGGCGCACGCAGACCGTGCGCGTGGTGCTGGACATGGCCAGCGGCCGCGTCGAGCGTCAGGCTTTTGGCGACGAAACCGAGTTCCCGCGGGTACACCCGATGTTCATCGGCCGCCGCGCCAGGTATCTGACCAGCGTTGCCGGCTGGCGCCCGCGGCCCTTGTTCGACCATGGCCTGCAAGTGCGTGATCTTGAAACCGGCCGTATCCAACGCTGGGACCACGGCGAGCTCGGCGTGGCCGAAGAAGCCGTCGTCGTGCCCAAGCCCGGACGCAGCGGCGAGGCCGAAGCCTGGCTGCTGGCGACGATGTTCGATGGCCGACGGGGTGCGACGACCCTTCAGTTGTTCGAGATGCAGCACCTCGCTGACGGGCCGGTGGCCAGCGCCGAGCTGCCGTACGCATTGCCCTACGGCTTTCACGGCAACTTTCAAGCCGCCTGACACGCGGCTCGCCGCTGCCGGCCGGGCTGGGGGCAAACCCGCAGGCTCATGCCAAAATGCCCCACACCAGCCCCGCCACCCCGGCGGGGTCTCTTTGTCGGACTGCGGCGAGCTTCTTGACGTCTGAATCCCTGATCGAGATCGACCATGTCAGCTTTGGCTACGACCCCAGCCGGCTGATCCTGAACGACGTCAACCTGCGCTTCGTGCGTGGCAAGGTCACGTCGATCCTGGGCGGCTCGGGTTGTGGCAAGACGACGCTGCTGCGCCTCATCGGCGGCAGCCACCGGCCGACGCAGGGCGAGGTGCGTTTCGACGGTGAAAAAATCGTCGCCAGCAACCGCGACCAGATGTACCGCCTGCGCCGGCGCTTAGGGATGTTGTTCCAGTTCGGCGCTTTGTTCACCGACCTGACGGTGTTCGACAACGTCGCATTCCCGCTGCGCGAACACAGCGGCCTGCCCGAAGCCCTGATCCGCGACATCGTGCTGATGAAGCTCAATGCCGTGGGGTTGAGGGGTGCCGCGCCGCTGCGCATCTCCGAAGTTTCCGGCGGCATGGCGCGGCGCATCGCGCTGGCGCGCGCGATCGCGCTCGACCCCGAACTGATCATGTACGACGAGCCCTTTGCCGGCCTCGACCTGATCTCGATGGGTGTCGCCGCCAAACTCATCCGCACCCTCAACGATGTCACCGGCGCGACCTCGCTGGTGGTCTCGCATGACGTGCCCGAGTGCATGGCGATCAGCGACCACATCGTCTTGATGGCCACCGGCGGGCGCATCGTCGCGCAGGGCACACCGGCCGAGTTGATGGGCTCCAGCGACCCCGAGGTGCGCCAGTTTGTGCGCGGTGAACCCGACGGGCCGGTCAAGTTTCACTACCCCGCGGTGCCGATCGAGCAGGATTTCGGCGTTGCGCTTGCCGCAACCGCAGGGGTCACGAAATGAACTTCGTCAACACCATCGGGCGGCGCACGCTGCGGGGCCTTCAGGCTGTCGGCCACGCCACGTTTTTCACCTGGGACGTGTTGCGCGCGGTGCCGGCGGCGCTGCGCCGTTTTGATCTGGTGGTGGCGCAGATCCACGCCGTGGGCAACCTGTCGCTGGCGATCATCCTGGCGTCGGGCATGGCGGTTGGCTTTGTGCTCGCGCTGCAGATGTACTACGCGCTGGTGACCTACGGCGCGACCGAATCGCTCGGCCTGATCGTCAACCTGTCGCTGGTGCGCGAGCTCGGGCCGGTGGTCACCGCGCTGCTTTTTGCAGGCCGCGCCGGCACCTCGCTGACCGCCGAGATCGGCCTCATGAAAGCCGGTGAACAATTGGCGGCGATGGAGATGATGGCCGTCGACCCGAAGAGCCGGATCCTGGCACCGCGGCTGCTCGCCGGTATCGTTTCGATGCCCCTGCTGGCGATCCTGTTTTCGGCCGTCGGCATCCTCGGCGCCTATGTCGTCGCGGTGATCCTCATCGGCGTTGATTCTGGCAACTTCTGGAGCATCATGCAGTCTCGGGTGGATGTCTGGCGCGATGTCGGCAATGGTGTCGTGAAGAGTTTTGCCTTCGGCATCATCTGCACCGCGGTGGCGCTGTACCAGGGCCACGAAACCGAGGCCACACCCGAAGGCGTGGCCTACGCGACGACCCGCACCGTGGTCATCTCTTCGCTGGCGGTGCTTGCGATGGACTTTGTCCTCACCGCGCTGATGTTTTCTGCCCCTTGATTCACGGAGCTTTTTGAATGAACAAACGTGGCATCGAAACCCTGGTCGGGCTGTTTGTCGTCGCCGGCCTGGTGGGTTTTGTTTTCATCGCGCTCAAGGCCGCCAACCTGGCCAGCTTTGGCAGCAGCCAGGGTTACCTGGTCAGCGCACGATTCGACAATGTCGGCGGCCTCAAAAAGCGCTCGCCGATCCGCAGCGCCGGGGTCACCGTCGGCCGCGTGACGTCGATCAAGCTCGACCCCAAGACCTACGAGGGTGTGGTCACGATGGAGATCGATACCGGGGTGCAATTTCCGAAAGACTCGTCGGCCAAGATTCTGACTTCGGGCCTGCTTGGCGACCAATACGTCGGTATCGAGCCGGGCAGTGATGACAAGGATCTTGTGGCCGGTGACCGCATCACGCAGACGCAGTCGGCGGTGGTGCTCGAAAACCTCATCGGGCAGGTGCTTGCCGGCAAGGCTGGCGAAGCCGGTAGCGACAGCGGGGCCAAAAAGTGATCGCGCGGCGTTGCGTCGCTGCAATGCTCGTGATGGTGGTCGCTGCCGGTTGTGCAACCGCGCCTGCGCCGGGCGCGGGCGCCGGTACCTCAGCAAGTACCAGCAGCGCCGCGCCGGCACCGGCCCGCGCAGCGACAAAAGGCGACCCCTGGGAAGCCTTCAACCGCAAGGTCTTTGCCTTCAACGAAGCCATCGACGACGCCGTGCTGCAGCCGGTGGCCAAGGCCTACCGCGATGTCGTACCCGAGCCGGTGCGCGCCGGCATCGGCAACGCCATCGGCAATGTTGGCGACGTCTGGTCGGCGGCAAACCAGTTTGCGCAGGGCAAGGGCCAGGCCGGGCTCGAGATGTCGATGCGTTTCCTGACGAACAGCTTCTTTGGCATCGTCGGGATTTTTGATGTGGCCAGCGATCTGGGCATCGAGCGCCAGAGCGAGGATTTTGGCCAGACGCTGGGCCGCTGGGGGATTGGTGCCGGGCCGTACATTGTGTTGCCGCTGCTCGGCCCCAGTTCGCTGCGCGAGACGGTGGCGTTGCCGGTGGACCGCAAGGCCAGCCTGTCGAGCCTGGCCTTCGAGGGCAGCACCAGCTACGCGGTGACCGCGCTCGAAGTGGTGCATACCCGAGCCCGCCTGCTCGCCGCCGGCCAGCTCGTGAACCAGATTGCCCTGGACCGCTACAGCTTTGTGCGCGACGCCTACCTGGCGCGGCGGCGCAGCCTGGTCCACGACGGCAACCCGCCGGAGTTGCCTGACGACAGCGCGGCCGGCAGCGCTGCCGACAAGCCAAGCCAGAAGTAGGGGCGCATGAGTAAATGTCACTTGGTTACTTTACTCATGCCCCCTTGGGGGGCGGACGACGTATGTCGTCGGCCTGGGGGCACTATCAAGTGAACGCCAACCGCCGCTGGTGCGTTGTACCGGGCATGGCCAACCCAGGCGCCTGACCACGCGCTGCGAAAGAGGACACAATGTTTCAGACTTTTTTTGCCCCCAAGTTGATCACTGCCCTGGCGGTTTTTGCTGCTGCAACAGGTCTGGCCTCGGCGCAGGCCGTGGTCACGCCCGACGCGCTGGTGCGGCAGATCTCCACCGAGGTCATCGATACCGTCAAGACCGACAAGGAGATCCAGGCCGGCAACCTGCCCAAGATCATCGCGCTGGTCGACGCCAAGGTGCTGCCGCACGTGAACTTCACGCGCATGACACGCATTGCGGTTGGCCGGCCGTGGGTCGGTGCCACGCCTGACCAGCAAAAGCGCCTGCTCGACGAGTTCAAGACCCTGCTCGTGCGCACCTACTCGGGTGCGTTGACGCAGGTGAAAGACCAGAACGTGCAGCTCAAACCTTATCGCGCCGCGGCCGAGGACAACGAAGTTGTCGTGCGCACCGAGATCAAGGGCAAGGGCGAACCGATCCAGCTTGACTACCGCCTCGAGAAGACGGCTGCCGGCTGGAAGATCTACGACGTCAACGTGCTCGGCGTGTGGCTGGCCGATACCAGCTTCAAGTCGCAGTTCGCGCCGATCATCAGCGGCTCGGGCATCGACGGCCTGATCACGACGCTGACCGACCTCAACAAGAAGGCTGCCGGCGGCAAGGGCTGAGCTTTGTGATGCAACTGCCGGCGACGCTGACCATCACCCAGGCGCCCGAAGCGCTGGCCAGCGCTTTGGCCACACTGGCTGCGCACGGTGCGGGTGCCGGCGCGGCCTTTGTCGTCGATGCGGCGCCGCTGGCCGAGTTCGACACCTCGGCGATCGCGGTGCTGCTCGAGTTGCAACGCCAATCGCATGCACGCGGGCTGACTTTTGAAGTCACTCAGGCGCCGTCCAAGCTGCATCAGTTGGCGGCGCTGTACGGCGTCGAAAACCTGCTCGGGTTGCAGGCCGCCAAATAGCTGCCGCTCGGAGCCGCCGCCGCGGTGGCGCCGCTTCAGGGCGTTGCTGAGTAGCGGCGGGCGCGCAGGTTCTTTTTGATCTCCTGCAGCATCGGCCGCAAGCTTTCGCTGCCCAGCCGCAGCGCCACGCCGGTGGTCAGGATGTCGATGATCATCAAGTGCAAAAGCCGGCTGACCATCGGGCTGTAGCGGTCAAAATCTTCAGGGTGATCAGCAGCGAGCAGCACCTGCCCGGGCTGTTGCGCAAGCCGAGCGAGAGGCGAGCCGCTGGCGGTGATCACGATCACCGCGGCGCCCTTGCGCTGCGCGATCTCGGCGACGTCGAGCAGGTCGCGGCTGCGGCCGGAATTGCTGATGATCACCGCGCAGTCGCCGGGCTGCAGCATCGTGGCACTCATCACCTGCACATGGCCGTCGCTGCACGCCGAGGCATTCACGCCGAGGCGGAAAAACTTGTGCTGCGCATCCTGCGCCACGATGCCCGAATTGCCGACGCCGTAAAACTCCACCCGACCTTTCTCGCGGCAGGTTTTGGCCAGCGCCACGATCGCCCGCTCGATGGCATGCCCGGCAGCGGCGTTGCGGTACTTCAGCAGCGCACTCACCGCGTTGTCGATGACCTTGACGATCAGGTCGGCGGGTTTGTCGTCTTCGTCGACCGAGCGGTGCACAAAGGGCACCCCTTCGTTGACGCTGCCGGCGAGCTTCAATTTGAAATCGGCCAGCCCGTCGTAACCGACGCTGCGGCAAAAGCGCACCACCGTCGGTTTGCTGACATGGGCGCGCAGCGACAACTCGCCCACCGGCAGTGACGCAAAAGATCGCGCATCGGCCAATACCAACTTGGCCACCCGCTGCTCGGCCGGCGGCAGCGCGGGCATCGCCGCCAGGATGCGCTCGAGCATCAGTGACGGCTGCCCGCGGTCGTCTCCAGAAATCACTGTTCCTCGTCCCACACGCAGCCATCGCGCGCGACCATCGCGCTGGATGCCGCCGGGCCCCAGCTGCCGGCGGCATAGGGCCGCGGGCCGTTGTTGTCAGCGGCCCAGGCGTCGAGCACCGGCATCACCCAGGCCCAAGCCTGCTCCTGCTCGTCGCTGCGCACAAACAGGTTGAGGCGGCCGGTGATGGCGTCCATCAACAAGCGCTCATAGCCGCCGACGCGTTCTGATGCAAAGGCCTTGTCGAAGTCCAGGTCGAGCTTCACCGGTGCGAGCTGGTCGCTGTGGCCGCTGCCCTTGGCGGCCAGCAGGTGCAGCTCGAGCCCGTCTTCGGGTTGCAGCTTGATGACCAGTTTGTTGGCCTGGTTCGCACCCGGGAAAATCGGATGCGGCACCGGCCGAAAGGTGACCACGATCTGCGACTCTCGCGCCGCCAGCCGCTTGCCAGTGCGCAGGTAAAACGGCACCCCGGCCCAGCGCCAGTTCTGGATTTCGGTGCGCAGCGCGACGAAGGTTTCGCAGCGGCTGTCGCCCGGCACCTTGACTTCTTCGAGGTAGGCCTTGACCGCCTCGCCGCGCACCGTGCCGGCCCTGTACTGGCCACGCACCACGTCGCGCACCACGGTCTCGGGCGTGAAGGGTTTGAGTGACTTCAGGACCTTGAGCTTTTCATCGCGAATGGCGTCGGCGTCGCTTGAACTCGGCGGCTCCATCGCGATCATCGTCAGCAGTTGCAGCGCGTGGTTCTGGATCATGTCGCGCAGCGCGCCGGTGCGGTCGTAGAAATCGCCCCGCGTGCCGACGCCGATATTTTCGGCCAGCGTGATCTGGATATTGGCGATGCTCTCGCGCCGCCACAGCGGCTCGAACAGCGCGTTGCCAAAACGCAGTGCCGACAGGTTCTGCACGGCGGCCTTGCCCAGGTAGTGATCGATGCGCAGCGCTTGGCTCTCAGTAAACGAAGCCCGCACGACGCGGTTGATTTCACGCGCGCTGGCGAGGTCGTGGCCGAGCGGTTTTTCGAGCACCACACGCACGTTGGGGCCGTTCACCCCGGCGGCGCCGAGCTGGGCGCAGATCTGCGTGAAGAGGTGCGGGCTGGTGGCCAGGAAGAGCACCACGGTATCGGCACCGCGCTCGTCGAGCCAGGCTTTGAGTCCGGCGTAATGCTCGGGCTGGGCCAGGTCCATGCGCCGGTAATGCAGCAGGCTGGCGAACTGCGCAAACTCGTCGTCGCTGGGCTGCTTGGCTTCTTCGACGGCGGTGAAGCGCTCGCGGATGTAGCTGCGGTATTCGGCATCGCTGCGCTCGTCGCGGGCAACGGCCAGGATGCGCCCGCCTGCGGGCAATTTGCCGTGGCGCCAGGCCTGGAACAGCGCCGGCATCAACTTGCGCCAGGTCAGGTCGCCGGTGCCACCAAATAGGACGAGGTCAAAGGACATGTTCTTTGCGCCCCGGGCTGCGGCCGTGGCTGTAATTAAGTTACAGCCAGGATGATGCAGGAGTTTCTTCGGCGGGTCAATTTTCGACCCCGGCATGGCTCAACGGCGCCGCATCTCCAGCCACAGCAGGTACAGCCCGCTGGCCACGACCACCGCCGCGCCGCCGACCACCACGCCGTCGGGCACCTGGTTGAAAACCAGCCAGCCCCACAGCGTCATGTAGATGATCTGCTGGTACATGAAAGGCCCGAGCGTGGTCGCCGACGCATAACCATGTGCCTTCGCCACCGCGTAGTGGCCGAGGCCACCACACAAGCCGCAGACGCCGATCAGCGCCCAGGGCAGCCAGCCCTGCGGCGTCTGCCACTGCGCCAGCGCCAGCGGCGCGAGCGTCACGGCCGCGACCATGGCCGACATCCATTGCATCGACGCTGCGGTTTCGGTGGCCGCCATGCGGCGGGTGAGGATGTTGAACATCGCCATGATCAGCGCGTTCACGCAGAGCAGCAGTGTGGCGGGATGAAAGGCGTGCGAGCCCGGGCGGATGACAAGCAGCACGCCACCGAAGCCGACCGCGATCGCCAACCAGCGCCGGGCGTCGAGCCGCTCGCCCAGCCACCAGGCCGACAGCAAGGCGATCAGCAACGGCACTGAAAACTGGATCGACGCCGTCTCGGCAAGCTGCAGATACTGCAACGCCCAGAAGTTGAACAGCGTCATCACACCCAGCATCGCGCCGCGCAGGCCTTGCAGCCGCCAACTGCGCACCCGCACCAGATCGCGGCCGTAGATCGGCGCGAGCAGCAGCGTCGAGATCAGCACCTGGGCGACAAAACGCAGCCACACCACCTGCATCACCGGCAGAGTCTGGACCAGGTATTTGCCGCCCGTGTCCAGCGTGGCGAACATCAACATCGACACCGCCACCAGGCCGATGCCGATGCGCCGGTTCTGGGCAGTGTCGAGTTGGAGCATGCAGGGCCGGTGAAAGTGTCGATTCTAAAAAGGCAGCGGTACAACAGGCTGACGGCTCGGTTCTAATTCGGGAATCGCTGTCGATTGCAGCCTTGACGCAGTCAGCACATTCAACGAAGCAGCACCATGAACCAACTCGAGCAACTCAAGCAGCACACCACCGTGGTTGCCGATACCGGCAACTTCAACCAGCTCGCGCAGTTTGCGCCGCAGGATGCGACGACCAACCCGTCGTTGATCCTGAAGGCCGTGCTGCAAGCTGACTATGCGCCGCTGCTCGCCGAGACCGCTGCCGCACACCGCGGCCGGCCGCTGCCCGACGTTGTCGATGAGGTGCTGGTGCGTTTTGGCCTCGAGATCCTGAAGCTCGTGCCGGGTCGCGTGAGCACCGAAGTTGACGCCCGGCTGTCGTTCAACACCGACGCGACGCTGGCCCGCGCGCGCCACCTCATCGGCCTGTACCAAGCCGCGGGCATTCACCGCGAGCGTGTGCTGATCAAGATCGCTTCGACCTGGGAAGGCATCCAGGCCGCGCGCGTGCTGCAGGCCGAAGGCATCCGCTGCAACCTGACCCTGCTCTTCGGTTTTTGCCAGGCCGTGGCCTGTGCCGATGCCAAGGTGACGCTGATCTCGCCCTTTGTCGGCCGCATCTACGACTGGGCCAAAAAGAATGCCGGCGCGGCCTGGGACGAAGCTGCCAACGCCGGCGCCAACGACCCCGGCGTGATCTCAGTGACCCAGATCTACACCTACTTCAAGAAGTTTGAGATCCCGACCGAGGTCATGGGCGCGAGCTTTCGCAACGTCGGCCAGATCGTCGCGCTGGCCGGTTGTGACCTGCTGACGATCAGCCCGGAACTGCTCGCCGCTTTGCAATCGAGCATGGCCAGCGTGCCGCGCCGGCTCGACGCCGCTGCGGCCAAGACGGCGAGCCTGCTGCCGGTGCACCACGACGAAGCCGGCTTTCGCTACGCGCTCAACCACGATGCGATGGCGACCGAAAAACTCGCCGAAGGCATCCGCGGATTTGCCGCCGACGCGGCCAAGCTCGACCGCTTGATCGAAGGCCTGAAATGAGTGACTACTTGCGCTGCGACCAGACCCCGGCCTGGGCCGCACTGCGTGGCCACTTTGAAGCTCATGGCCGGGACTTCGACTTGCGCGAAGCCTTCGCGCGCGATGCCGGCCGCTTTGCGGCGCTCACGGTGCAGGTGCCAGAGATTTTTGCCGACTTGTCGAAGAACCGGATCGACGCCGCGACGCTGCGGTTCCTCATCGACCTGGCGCGCGAATGCGGCCTCGAAGCGCAGCGCGACGCGATGTTCGGCGGCGCACCGATCAACAGCACCGAAGGCCGCGCCGTGTTGCACACCGCGTTGCGCGCGCCACCCGGCAGCGGCCTCTTCAGCGCCGAGGTGCAAGCGGTGCTCGATGCAATGCTGGCCTACGCCGACAGCGTGCGTGAAGTGGCGGGTGATGTCGGTGGTGATGGCGGCGTCGGCGCCGGGAGCGGCTTCACCGACATCGTCAATATCGGCATCGGCGGCTCCGACCTCGGGCCGCGCATGGTCGTGCAGGCGCTCGACGCGCACGCGCACCGCGGGTTGAATTTTCACTTCGTCAGCAATGTTGACGGCCACGATATCAGCCAGGTGCTGCGGGGTCTTGACCCGCAGCGCACGCTGTTCATCGTCGCCAGCAAGACCTTCACGACGCAGGAGACGATGGCCAACGCGCTGGCCGCGCGGGACTGGTTCGATGCCGGCGGGGGCGGTGGTGTCGCACTTGGTGTCGCACTTGATCGCGGCAAACACTTTGTCGGCGTGACAACCAACCTCGAAGCCGCCGCGGCGTTTGGTATCCGCACCACCTTCGGTTTCTGGGACTGGGTCGGCGGGCGCTATTCGTTGTGGAGCGCGATCGGCCTGCCGATTGCCATCGCCATCGGCGGCACGGGCTTTCGCCAACTGCTGGCCGGCGCGCATGCGATGGACCGCCACTTCGCCAAAACCCCGCTGGCCCAGAACCTGCCGGCGCTGCTGGGGCTGATCGACGTCTGGTACCGCAATTTCCACGGCTTCACGAGCCGCAGCGTGGCGCCGTATCACGAAGGCTTGAGGCGCCTGCCGGCGTATCTGCAGCAGCTTGAGATGGAGTCCAACGGCAAGCAGGTTGATGTGGCCGGGCAGACTTTGCCCTACGCCACCAGTCCGGTGGTCTGGGGCGAGCCGGGCACGAATGGCCAGCATGCTTATTTCCAGATGCTGCACCAGGGCACCGATGTCATCCCGGTTGAATTTGTCGCCGTCAAAAAGCCAGCGCATGGCCTTGCCGACCAGCACCAGAAATTGCTCGCCAACTGCCTGGCGCAGAGCCAGGCGCTGATGCTCGGCAAGACCGCCGAGTTGGCAGCCGCCGAGCGCGCGCCAACCGCATCGGCGAGCATGGCTAACGATGTCCTTGCACGGCATCGCACTTTCCCCGGCAACCGGCCGAGCACGACCCTGCTGCTCGACGAGCTCACACCACGTTCGATGGGCGCGCTGATCGCGATGTACGAACACCGCGTCTTCACCAGCGGCGCGGTCTGGGGCATCAACAGCTTTGACCAATGGGG
>JANOKR010000217.1:0-6953 GCA_031419315.1 Betaproteobacteria bacterium | reverse complement strand
GTCGGGTTGTGGCAGCAGGCGTGCAGCAGCACCACGCTGCGCGCGGGCAACAGGCGCAGCGCGGCCAGCATGGCGTCGAACTTCAGGCCGCCAGTCGCCGCGTCGTAGTAGGGATAGCTGTTCACCTGCATGCCCGTGCCTTCGAAAATGGCACGGTGGTTGTCCCAGCTCGGGTCACTGAGCCAGATCGCGCTGTCGGGCATCCAGCGGCGCAGGAAGTCGGCGCCGACCCGCAAGCCCCCGCTCGAGCCGACGGTCTGGATCGTCGCGATGCGCCCACTCGTCACTGCCTCGTGGTCGGCACCAAACAGCAGTTGCTGCACGGCCTGGCGCATCTCCCTCAAGCCTTCCATCGGCAGATAGGGTTTGGGGCCACTTTCAGCGAGCATCTGCGCTTCGGCATCGCGCACGCAGCCGAGCACCGGCAGCCGCCCGGCATCGTCGAAATAAATACCGATCGACAGGTTGACCTTGTCGGCGCGCTGGTCCTTCTGGAAGGCCTCGTTCAGGCTCAGGATCGGGTCGCCGGCATAGGGCGCTAGATGTTCGAACATGGCGCCCCGCTCAGGCTTTGGCGGCGATTGCCGCCTCGATATCGCGCCGCATCGATTCCGGCGTGTCGGTGGGGGCGTAGCGCTTTTGCACCCGGCCGTCGCGGCCGACGAGGAATTTGGTGAAGTTCCACTTCACCGCGGTGCTGCCAAGCAGGCCGGGGGCCTCGCTGGTGAGCCACTTCCACAGCGGGTGGGCCTGCGCGCCGTTGACCTGCACCTTGGCCATCATCGGGAAGCTCACGCCGTAGTTGCGCTGGCAAAAACCACCGATCTCGTCGTTGCTGCCGGAGTCTTGGGCGCCGAACTCGTTGCTCGGAAAACCGACGATCATCAAGCCGCGTTCGCGGTAGTCGTCCCAGAGTGACTGCAAGCCGCCGAACTGCGGCGTGAAGCCGCAGGCGCTGGCGGTATTCACGATCAGCAGCACCTTGCCACGCTGGGTGGACAGGTGCGCAGGTTTGCCCTCGATGGACAGGGCCTCGAAGTCGTAAACGGTCTTGTTGGACATGGCAAACCTTCGCGTCGAAAGGTCGACATGGTAGCTTCCCGCCCCCACGTTCTGGGGACAGGCCCTCGTTGACATCGCCGGCCGCGCAGGCGACGATGATTACGCTTTGTTACCGACCCGATGAACCTTCGCCGACCGATCGCCTTTGCCGGATTCAGCGCCTTCGAGCGCAGCGCGCTGGCGTCGGCTTTCCGCCTCGCGCTGCACCGGCCACAGGGCTACCGGCAGGCCGAGTCGCTGGCCGATGGCGACTTCATCGTCGCTGATGCCGACTGCCCGGCGGTGGTCGACGAACTGGCCGCGGCCGGGCTGCTCGGGCGCACCGTTTTTGTCGGCGCGCAGGCGCCCACCGGCGCCGCGTCGTGGATGATGCGGCCGATCGATCCGCTTCAAGTGCTGCGCGAGCTCGACGCGCTGGTGGCGCACAACGATGCCCCGCCGGGGACAACCAGCATCGGGCCGTTTTCACTGCCTCTGGGTGGTGCGCGCAGCGCGCCGCCGCGCACCGTACCGGGCGCGCTCGAAGCCCGCATGCGTCGCTCTGGCGATACCACCGTGCCGCCGACACCGGCAGAGATGCGCAGCCGGGCGCTGCGCGCCGCTGCGGCTGCAACGGCAGGCGTTGCAGCGGCGACCGCAGCGCCACAAGTGCCGTCGAATCCGACCCGGCCGTCGGCGGCATCGGGGTCGGCGTTCGGGTCCGCCGCCGCTGCGCTCGCAACTCGCGCTGCGCCGGCCATCGAGGCGCCGGGCAAAACGCCGCTGACGATCACCGCCGTTCGCCCGCGCCGCGCCCAGCGCGCCCGCGGCGAGCCGGCGGAGCCCGAATCGCGCGAAGCACTGCTCGTCGACGACAGCGACATCGCGCTGTGCCTGCTCGAGATCAAGCTCAAGCGCCTGGGCCTGCGAACCCGGCTCGCCCGCAGCAGCCAGCAGGCGTTGCGCGAGATCGAACTTGCGGCGCC
This sequence comes from Betaproteobacteria bacterium, assembly GCA_031419315.1. GTDB lineage: Bacteria > Pseudomonadota > Gammaproteobacteria > Burkholderiales > Burkholderiaceae_C > Rubrivivax. The sequence goes on along the minus strand of JANOKR010000217.1, from coordinate 4,926 downwards.
CGATCTGGTCTTTGTCGACCTCGACCTCGGCCCGCAAAGCGATCTCGACGGCCTCGGGCTGTGCCGACGTCTGCGCGGGCAACTCGCACCCGGCACCCGGGGCGGCCCGATGTTGATCATGGTTTCGGCTTACCACAGCGAGGCCGACCGCGTGCGCGGCACGCTCGCCGGCTGCGATGCCTACTTGGGCAAACCGCTTGAAGACGATGCGATCCGGCGTGCGCTCTCAATCTCGAACGGCGTCTCGGCGGCAGCGCTCATCAGCGCCAGCGCTGCCGAGGCCTCGTCGGCCTGAGTTGCAGCGCCGGGCACCGGCACTGCGGCGATTCATCAGCGCCGCTGCATCAACCGCGTCAGCGCCAGGCGGCAAGCAGCGCTGCCGCGACGATCAAGGCGCCGCCCAGCGCCAGCATCGGCGTCATCACACCCGCACCCAAAGCGACCGCCGAGCCGGACGCAAAGATCACTTCGGTAATCAAGACCACCGAAGTCGCATTGGCCGGCAGGCGCGCGGCGCCGTACTGCAGCGCAAGGTTGCCGGCCAGGAAGACCATCGCGAGGGCCCCCATGCCGGCGATCCAGCCCGGCGCTGCCGCCGGCGGCAGCGGCACCTGCCCCGCCGCGCCGAGAGCGAGCGCCAGCGCACCGGCAACAAGCACGCCGCCGCTGAACATCGCCAGCGCGCGTGCTGCCTCGGGCCGGTGGGCTTCGCGACGCAGCATCACATTGTTCAGCGCAAAGGAGAATCCGCCGAGCACCGACAGCCATTCGGCCAGCGTGCGCGGCAGTGGCCAGCCGCCGCCGTCCGGTGGCCACAACACGATCAGCGCGCCGCACAGCGCCAGCGCCACGCGCAGCAACGCCAGCCGGGTGATGCGCTCATCGAGCAGCCAGCGTGCGAGCAGCACCGCCCAGATCGGCATCAGATAAAACAGCAGCACGATGCGCACGACATCGCCAATCGTCACGGCCCAGTTGAACGCCGCGTTGGTCAAGCCCGAAGCCAGCACCAGCCACCACAGCGAAGGCGTTTGCAACAACACCCGCCAGGCCGCCGGCCGCCACAGGCTGATCACGCCGACGGCAATCAGGTAGATCAGCACTGTCGCCCATAGCGCGTGCAGCCCGCGCGCTTCGAGCCAGCGAAAGGGCCACCAAGAAACGCCCCAGGTGAAGGCGTTGAGCATCAACGCCAGCGCGGCCAGGGTGGCCTTGCGGTCAAACATCGCGGCGCGTCGGCGAGCGGTTGCGGCGCTGCAGCCGCGTCAGAGTGTGAGAGTTTTTCGAGCGTGGCCGAGCAGCGCGCCAGAAGGCGGCCGATCGAGGCGCAAAGCAGAGCCATAGCTCGGGCTATGGCGAGCATTTGCAACGACGAGCGGGCGACTTATGGCGTGATGAGCGGGCATGATCGAAAGACTCTCACACTCTCAGTGCGGGTCGGCGCGGGCGATCGCCAGCAAGCGGTCGACCTCGTCGCGGTGCGTGACGCAGTTGTTGCGGTGCCAGCGCTGGATGAGCCACATCGTGCCGGCCACAACGATGCCGAAGATCGTGATCGCGCCGAAGGCCGACAGCCCGAGCTTGGTCATGCCGGTGTAGAAAGCGCCGAGGCCGAGGATGCAGGCCTGCTCGTTGAAGTTTTGCACCGCGATCGAGCGACCGGCGCCCATCAGGTTGTGGCCGCGGTGCTGCAGCAGCGCGTTCATCGGCACGACCAGAAAACCGCCGATCGCGCCGAGCAAGATCAAAAACGGCGCGGCGACCCAGACGTTGCTGATGAAGTTCATCAGGATCACCGTCAGGCCCATCGCGATGCCGAGCGGGATCACGCTGGTTGCGCGATCGAGCCGCATCGCCACCGAGGCCACCACCGCGCCCACCGCGGTGCCGATCGCGACGACACCGACCAGCGCCGACGCCTGCGTGGTGCCATACCCCAGCGCGGCGGCGGCCCAGGCCAGCACGATGTAGCGCAGGTTGCCGCTGACGCCCCAAAACAGCGTCGTCGTGGCCAGCGAAATCTGCCCGAGCTTGTCGTTCCACAAGCGTGCATTGCAGTGGCTGAAATCGCGCACCAGCGCCAGCGGGTTGCTGTCCATGCGCTGCAGCGGCGCCTCGGTGCGCGGGATGTACAGATTGAACACCGCCGCGACGATGTAGAGCAGCACGATCGCGCTGATCGCCGCTTCGGGCGCGGTGTCGATGCCGAGGTCGAACATCGGCATGTCGAAGCCGAGCAGCATCGTCGCCACCTGCTGCCCGACGAGTTGGCCGCCGAGCAGCACCCCCAGGATGATCGAAGCGATCGTCAGACCTTCGATCCAGCCGTTGGCCTTGACCAGTTGCGAGGTCGGCAGCAGCTCCGTCAGGATGCCGTATTTGGCCGGCGAATACGCCGCCGCGCCGAGCCCGACGATGGCGTACGCCAGCAGCGGGTGGGTGCCAAAGAGCATCATCAGGCAACCCAAAACCTTGATCGTGTTCGAGAAGAACATGACCTTGCCTTTAGGCACGGCGTCGGCAAAGGCGCCGACAAAGGGCGCGAGTACAACGTAGAAGAGCGCGAACATCGGCACCAGTGCGGCGCGTTGCCATTCCGCCGCGCCGCCGCTGCGCAGCAACTCGACGGCGGCGACGAACAGCGCGTTGTCAGCCAGCGAGCTGAAAAACTGCGCCGACATGATGGTCGAGAAACCTTTTTTCATTCGCTGGCGAGGTCGGGCATGCAAGCCGCGAATCGAGGGCGCGCGGACGTCGCAGGTTTCTCCAAATGTGCACCAAGGGGCCGCTGCCGTCAGGCAGGCGACGCGGGTTATAGCATGTGGGCCCGGGGCTTCCACATTGCAAAACGCCCCCGAAGTGAGTGCCCAACAGTGCCCCCAAGGCCGACGAGATACGTCGTCCGCCATCCGGCTTGCAGGCCGGATGGCCTTCGCCAGCCACAAAGGCCCTTTCGGGCCTTTGTGCGCGGGCTCAGCCCCCCCGAGGGGGAATGAGCAAAGTGGCAGAGCCACATTTGCACATGAGGAGTTGACTTGCCCCGCCCCATCGAAGCCCTGATCCATACCAGCGCGCTGGCCCACAACCTGGCGCGCGCCCGCGAGGCGGCACCCGACGCGCGAGTCTGGGCGGTTGTGAAGGCGAATGCCTATGGGCATGGCATCGAACGCGCCTTTGCCGGGCTGCGTGGCGCCGATGGTTTTGCACTGCTCGATCTGGTCGAGGCGGCGCGGCTGCGCGCGCTCGACTGGCGCGGCCCGATCCTGTTGCTCGAGGGTTGTTTCGAGGCACGCGACCTTGAGCTGTGCTCGCGGCTGGACCTCTGGCACGTGGTGCATTGCAGCGCACAGATCGACTGGCTCGCGGCGCACAAGACCCACCGCCCGCATCGCGTCTTCTTGAAGATGAACAGCGGCATGAACCGGCTCGGGTTTCGGCCTGCCGCTTTCCGCGCGGCCTGGGCGCGGCTGAATGCACTGCCGCAGGTCGAGGAGATCACGCTGGTGACGCACTTTTCCGACGCCGATGGCGCGCGCGGCATCGCCCACCAGGTCGCCTCGTTCGAAGCCGCGACCCATGACCTGCAAGGCGAACGATCGCTGGCCAACAGCGCCGCCACACTGCGCCACGCCGGCGTCAAAAGTGATTGGGTGCGCGCCGGCATCCTGACCTACGGCAGTGCGCCCGACTACCCCGAGCACGATATCCAGCACTGGCGCCTGCGCCCGGCGATGACGCTGCGCAGCCAACTCATCGCCACCCAAGACCTTAGCCCCGGCGACAGCGTCGGTTACGGCAGCAGCTTCACCGCACCGGCGCCGATGCAAATCGGCATCGTCGCCTGCGGTTATGCCGACGGTTACCCGCGCCATTGCGGCACCGGCACGCCGCTGCTGGTCGACGGCGTGCCGACACAAACCATCGGCCGCGTCTCGATGGACATGCTCGCGGCCGACCTCAGCGCGCTGCCGCATGCCGGCATTGGCAGCGAGGTCACGCTGTGGGGCGAAGGGCCGGGCGGCGCGCGGCTGCCGATCGATGTTGTCGCACATGCTGCAGGCACGATCGGCTACGAGCTGATGTGCGCGTTGGCGCCGCGTGTCCCGGTTCGGGTAGTCGATTGAGCATCACCAGGCCCCGATCTACCCTGATGCGCGCCGTCGGCGTGCAGGGCACGATCGGGCTTTTCAAATATCCAACGGAGACCGCCTCATGGGCATCATCGGAACCATCGTCGTCGGCCTGATCGTCGGCGCACTTGCGCGCTTTTTGCTGCCAGGCGAGCAGAAGATGGGCTGGATCCTGACCGGCGTTTTGGGCGTCGCCGGCTCGCTCGCCGCCGGTTTTGTCGGCCAGGCGCTGGGCTGGTACCAGGCCGGGCAGGGCGCGGGCTGGATCGCCTCGGTGGTCGGCGCCGTGGTGCTGCTGTTTGTCGTGCAGAAGGTGCGCGGCGGCGGCAGCGGCGGCCCGGCCGCGTGATCGGCTGACCGCAGCGCCGCAGCGATGCGTCGCGTCCAGGTCGACGCGGCCGAGGTCGAGTTCAGCGCCATCCGCGCGCAGGGCGCGGGTGGGCAGAACGTCAACAAGGTCTCGAGCGCCGTTCACCTGCGTTTCGACGTGCACGCGTCGTCCCTGCCCGACGACGTCAAGCTGCGCCTGCTGGCCTTGCCCGACCAGCGCCTGACCGAAGCCGGCGTCATCGTCATCAAGGCGCAGGAGCAGCGCAGCCAGGTGCGCAACCGCGCCGATGCGCTGCAGCGCTTGCAGGCGCTCGTCGACAGCGTGGCGGTGGCGCCTAAAAACCGACGCGCGACCAAACCAACTTACGGGTCGAAGCAGCGCCGGCTCGAAGGCAAAAAAGTGCGCGCCGATATCAAGTCCGGGCGTGGCCGGCTGCGGAGCAGCGAATGACACCAACGGGCCGCC
>JANOKR010000216.1:0-3139 GCA_031419315.1 Betaproteobacteria bacterium | reverse complement strand
CTCGACCGAGCGCGTCTGCAAGACCTTGCTGCCCAGGCTGGCCATATCGAGCCTCTCTTCGAAGCTGATCATGGCCAGCCGCCGCGCTTCGGGCACGATGCGCGGGTCGGTGGTGTAGACACCGTCGACGTCGGTGTAGATCAGGCATTCGTCGGCCTTCAGCGCCGCCGCCACGGCCACCGCCGAGGTATCGCTGCCACCGCGGCCGAGTGTGGTCACATGGCCAGCGTCGTCGATGCCCTGGAAGCCGGTGACGATGACCACCCGCCCGGCGCCTAAGTCGGCGCGAATGCGCTGGTCGTCGATCGAGCGGATACGCGCTTTGGTATAGGCCGAATCGGTTTTGATCGGCACCTGCCAGCCGGCATAACTGACCGCGTCCTGCCCTTCGACTTGCAGTGCCAGCGCGAGCAGGCCGACCGAGACCTGCTCGCCAGTGCTGGCGATGGCATCGAGTTCACGCATCGCCTGCGGCGTGTGCGCGTTGGGCATCAGCTCCTTGGCCAGGCCGAGCAGGCGGTTCGTTTCGCCGCTCATTGCCGATGGCACGACGACGATCTGGTGGCCGGCGCGCACCCATTTGGCGACCCGCCTGGCGACGCTGCGGATGCGCTCGGTCGAGCCCATCGAGGTGCCACCGTATTTGTGAACGATCAGGGCCATGGTGATGGGCGCATGCAACGCGCTTACTGCGCGTGGGCTGGGATGGATGAGGCCGTGAAAGGCGCTATCGGGGTTGCAAAAACCGCTTTGGTCAGCCTGGGATTCTAGCTGCTGCACCGCAGCAACCGGCGCTGAAGCGTGGTGCTCAAGTCGCGCCGTCGCTACGCCAATGCAGTGTTCGGCCCTTGCCGCCAGCGGCTTGCGGCAAGCGGGCGTCGATGCCCAGGCCAGGCACAAACAGCAAGGTCGAACCGGCATATACCAGCGGGCCGTGACGTTGCCATGCCGACACGCCGAGGGCTTGGAATTGTTTTTTCAGGCTGCGCGCGGTTGCCTGCGGCGCGAGCTGGAACTGCTCACCGCCGCTGCGCGCCTGCAAGCGCGCCTCTTTGAGCATCGCGGCCGGAATGCCGGCACCGCGGCGGACCTCGATGGCGCCGCCCCACTGCGGCAACTCGAAGATGCCAATGCGGCTCAGGTCGATCGCTAGGGCTTCTGGTGACGCCGCTTCAGTGTCGTCGCCAACGCCAGCGCCGGCGACAAAACCCAAGCTGCCTCGGTAGAGCCGAAGCGCACCACCACCCAGCGGCCAGGTCGCACCAGAAACACCACGCGGCAGTTCGTCAAGCAGGCGCTGCACCAGCGACTCCGGAACCAACAAGTTGCTTTGCTCGCGCAGCCAGGCGCGAAGCAGATTCGACTGCCGTTCTGGTACGAGGCCGCGCCAGGCCACGAGCCGCAAGCCGCCATCGGCGCCGACACAAGCCACCGCGTCGATCGCGGCCAAGGCCTGCGCACAGACTGCCGCCTCATGCATCCGTCGCGCTGACAGGCTCAGCGTGGCCTGCGCGTCGGGAAATGCCGCTTCGATCGCCGGCCAGACCTGGGCCCGCAGCCGGCTGCGCTCGAAGCGTGGGTCGTGGTTGCTCGTATCGTCGACAAAACGCAGACGGTGCTGTTGCACATAGGCTTCGATGGCTTCACGCGGCTGCCTCAACCACGGCCGCAGCCAGCGCAGGCCGGTACGTTTTGCGTTGGCGGGCATGGCCGCCAGGCCGGCCGGCCCGGCACCACGCAGCGCCTGCAAGAGCAGCGTTTCGGCCTGGTCGCGCCGATGCTGGGCAAGCAGCACGACGCCGATCTGCGCCGCCTGCGCCATCTGCGCCAAAGCCGCATAGCGTTCGCGTCGCGCCCAGGCTTCGACACTCTCGCCGCGGGCTGGCCGGGTTTGCAGCCGCGTCGAATGAAAGACCACCGGCAGCCCGGCGCGCGCCCAGCGCTGGCATTGACGGCGCAGGTGCAAGAGCCATGCGTCGGCTTGTGGCATCAGCCCGTGATGCACATGCAGCGCATGGACTTTGATGCCGCTGCCACCCTCGAACTGGGCTGCAGCGCGCGCCGTGGCGTGCAGCAGCGCGGTCGAGTCGAGACCGCCACTGGTGGCCACCGCGATGCGGTGCACCATCGCGATCAGCGGTCCTTGGTATCGATGAAACGGCCGTAGGACTGCAAGCGCTCGTAGCGGCGCTGCAGCAATTCCTTGGGCTTCAAGTCGACGACCTGGCGCAACGCGTCGTTGAGAGCGCGTTTGAGCTGCGAGGCCATCTGCTTGATATCGCGGTGCGCGCCGCCGACCGGTTCGCTGACGATCTTGTCGATGACACCAAGCGCCTTGAGCCGGTGGGCGGTGATGCCCAGCGCCTCGGCGGCGTCGGACGCACGCTCCGAGGTCTTCCACAGGATCGATGCGCAGCCTTCAGGCGAGATCACCGAATAGACCGCGTATTGCAGCATGAGCACCTGGTCGGCAACGCTGATGGCTAACGCACCACCTGAGCCGCCTTCACCAATGATGGTCGTGATGATCGGCACTTGAAGCTGCGCCATCTCGAAGATATTGCGCCCGATGGCTTCGCTCTGGCCGCGCTCCTCGGCGCCGATGCCGGGGTAGGCGCCGGGGGTATCGACCAGGGTGAACACCGGCAGGCGAAACTTTTCGGCCAGCTTCATCAGCCGCAGCGCCTTGCGGTAACCCTCGGGCCGCGACATGCCGAAGTTGCGCAGGCCACGCTCTTTGGTATCGCGCCCCTTCTGGTGGCCCAGCACCATGCAGGCCTGGCCGTTGAAACGGGCCAGCCCGCCAACGATGCTCTGGTCGTCGGCAAAGGCGCGGTCGCCATGCAGCTCCTGGAAGTCGGTGAAGATCTCCTCGACGTAGTCCAGCGTATACGGCCGCTGCGCGTGGCGCGCGATCTGGGTCACCTGCCAGGGGGTCAGGTGTGAGTAGATGTCGCGCGTGAGCTGCTGGCTCTTCTGGCTCAGGCGGCCGATCTCGTCGGAGATATCCACCGCCGATTCGTTCTGCACGAAGCGCAGCTCGTCGATCTTGGACTCAAGTTCGGAGATCGGGTTTTCGAACTCCAGAAAATGGCGTTTGGTCAATTCAATACTCCACCGGCAGCGGGTCGAGGCTGCG
>JANOKR010000215.1:0-12795 GCA_031419315.1 Betaproteobacteria bacterium | reverse complement strand
CACAACATCGACGCGCCGCTGCCCGCCGGTGCGGCCACCGCTGGCGCTGGTGTCACCGCCGAAGACGGTGCCGAGCCGGTGACGCTTGGGCTCACCGACGCTGCCGAGGGTTTGTTTATCAGCGTCGACGCCAATATCGAGCTGACCCCGGCGACGCTGGCATTGACACCCGAGGCACGCGCCGAACTCGAGCGCAAGGGCCGCGAAGTCACCGATGCTTTTATCGACGAAGCCGGCATCGGCGAGGCCCTGGTCTACAACCGGCTCGTCGCGCAGTTGATGCAGCTCGAAGGTGTGCTCGATGTCGCCGTCGAGATATTCCCGCAAAACGCGCCCGGCGGCCCGCGCCGGCGCAATGTCGTGCCCGACAACCCGCAGGTGCGGCCGGTGACCGGGGTCGTTGACGTCAAGATCGGCGGCGCGCTGATCATGCTCGACCTGACGCTGGACTTTGCACTCAAGGGCGCCGGCACGCTGGGCGACCCGGCGACCGCACGCGAGGTGGCGCGCAGCGAGGCGGCTTCGCGCTTGAAGGACGGCGTTGCCGCGCTCGCCACCGGCGCCACCCTGAACGTGATGCTGCTCAAGGCGATGGTGCCCGATACCGCGACCTACGCGCTGACCGATCTGCACTACCACGCCGAATATGTCGACGCCGGCGTGCGCATCCACCAGCAGGATGTGCAACTGCCGCTGTCCGGGCTGGAGCGCCTGTGGATCCGGCGTGTCGCATTGACCAGCGGCGGGGTCACATGAATCCCCTCCGAAGCGGCTTCGCCGCTCCCCCCCAGGGGGGCGCCGCCAGCGGCCTGGCCGAGCCAGATCCGCGGCGGCCGCTTGGCCATCGCGCCCGGTTGATGCGTCGCGGCTCGCTCGCAGCGTGGTGGAGCAACTGATATGACGCTATCGGCGCGCGCCGCGGCGATCCTTTCGCGCTTTCCGGCGCACCTGGAAGCGGCGCGTCCGGGCAAGCTGCTCGGTGACGTGGTGAGTGCGATCGCGATCGATCTCGATACGCTGGCCGCGGCACTCGCCGCAGTCCGCCGCTCGCATCGGCTGGCCGATGCCGACGAGCTGGCCGACCTCTGGCGCATCGGTGCGCTGCATGGCATGGGCAGCGCCGAATTCGAGATCCTGCTCGGGCGTCATCGGCGTGCGCGCGAGCTGCTGAAATCGCTCGAAGCGGCGGCCGACGACAGTGGCCGCGAGAGCGCTGCCGACGCGCTGTCGATGCTCTGGGCCTTGCAGGCGCCGACACCCCGCCTGCCGCTGTTCGCCGACCCGGCCGCGCCGTCAAACGCGGCGCGTTCGGCATCGCGCATGGCCGGACAAGTGCGCACGACGCTGCGCCACGGCGCGTTGACCGATGCGGTGCGAACGCGCATCGCCGAAGCCTGCGCGATCCACGCCGACGGCAACGGCACCGTGATCGCCTTGATGCGCGGCGCGGCAAATGCGCTCGATCTCGATCTCGGCGCAGTGATGCACAGCGCCGACCGCTACTGGCATGCGGCCCGGGTCAACGATCGCTTGCGCCTGGCGCGCAGCGTGCCGGGTGCAGCGGGTGCGGAGGGCGCCAGCGTCGAGCAGCCGCTGGCGGTGGCTGAGGAGCTGCTCGGCATCGAAGAAAACCCGCTCTGGCGCGCCGAGACCGACAACGCGCCGCGCCGGCATGCCGAGCTGTTTACCGAAACGCGGCGAGGATTCGAGCGTGCGCTGCTGCAGGCGCGAATCACCGGCGAGGCCGAGCGCACGGTGGCGCCGATGCTCGTCAACCGCGACGAGGGCCATGGCATCGGCTACAGCGGTGTCGTGGCAAACGGCCAGTTGCTGGTCTTCAATGAAGACGGCCGGGTGCTGCTCGACGATGCCGACGTCACGTCGATGGCCTTCGCCTGGCAGGGCGCGTGTTTTGCCGGCGACGATGCGTCTGTCGACAATGACTTTGTGTTTGATGGCCCCGGGCTCGACGCGCGGCGCAAGCGGGCGGTGTTTGTGACCACGACGCCGGCCAACGGCCTGGACCGCGAAGCGCAGTACCCGTCCGACGGCGCGAGCTTGGCCGTGCCCGGCATCGCCGTCGGGGTCACGCGGCTGGCGTTTTTTGTGGCCGAAGCGCACTTTGCGTCGCTCGACCCCGCACCCGGCGGGCCGCGCAGCGTGACACCGCGCACCGGCGCCGCGGTATTTGATGGCGCGGTATTCGCGCCACCGGCGTTGCCGCGCACGGCTTCAGCGCGCGTCGCGTTGTCGTGGCTCGAACACCGCGCATTCGCAGTCCGCCTGTTGGTGCCGCCGCGCTTTCGCCGGTGGCGCAGCGACGACCCCGACGGCGTGTTGACGCTACAGGCCGTGGCCCGCGCGCTGGAGCGTTTTCGCCCGCTCGGTGTCGAGCTGCGGGTGGAGTACATCGACGACCGCTGGTCGCTCGGCGGCGGCACGCTGACCAGCGGCATCGACGACGACCCGATTGAAAGCCTGCGTGCAGGCACCGTGTTGTGGCCCGCGCCGGTGGCGCCTGAAGCATGAACCCAAGGCGGCAATTCGCCAGGAGAGAACGACCATGATCTTCGACCCTCCCTTCATCAAGAAGCTCGCGAGTGCCGGTGAGCCGGTTACCGCGCAGGCCTGGAACGACATGGCCAACGCGCTGGGTCAGGTGCACACGCATCTTGAAAGCACCGAGGCCACCGCGCTGCGTGTGCAGGTCACGACGGCGGATGTCGACTTGGCCAGCGTGCGCGTCACCGCGGTGCGCGACGACGGCATCGCGATCGACGCTGTGGCGCCGGTGACACCCGGCACGGCGCATATGTTTGCCGGCCTGCGACCCGGGCCGTATGCGCTGCGCGTCGAAGCACCGGGTTACCAGAGCGCGACGCTGAACGTCACCGCGCCAGAAGCCGCGGTGCAGAACGTCGCGCTGGTGGCCAGCGGCGCTTTCATGCCACAGGCTTTTGGCCTGACCCTGCTCGAAGCGCTGGCCGAGCTGGCGAGTGCGCAGATCGCGGTGTCGCGCATCCTGGACGTCACCGGCACCGATGTGCCGACCGCCAACCCGGGCTCGCAATACAACAGCGCGCGGGTGTTGATGCAGGTGCCGCATGAGGGCACGCCGGTGCCGACCGGGCAGAGCGTGCAGCTGGTCATCGCCGCGGCGCTGATTGCGCAGGCGAGTGTCGAGATCCCGCCACTGACCGGCTTGTCGCTGGCCGAAGCGCAGAAGGCGCTCGAAGCGCTCGGCCTGGTGCTCGGCAAGGTCGTGACCAAACAGACGCGGCCGGCCTGAGCCGCCGAACGAGCCAGCAACCGATTCAATTTTTGTACGCCCAGGAGGCCCCATGCCAACCAAGATCTTCACCGGCAAGACATCGCTTTTGCAGGCCAACAAAGTCCGCATCGAAGTCGACGACAAACCCGCCGTCGCGCAGGTTGTGCGCGAGGGTTTCCAGGTCCCCGCGGTGCAGTTCAATGCCCAGGCGGCAGAATTTTTTCTCGGCAACCTGGACATCATCCAGCCGCGCCAGACGCCGCGTGTGGTGTCGCAGAGCATCAAACCGGGCACCAAGGTCACAGCCGGCACGGTGGTCGACCTGACGCTGGCGCCGCCGAGCGCGATCCCGTTTGGCATTTTCGACAACGTGCACCGCGACCTGCGCAATCGCAATATCTCGGTGCTCGTCGACGGCATCCTGCAAGACAACACAACCCGCCAGTCGCTGCTGAAGTACGACAAGGCCGCTGATGTGCCGCAGGCCGAGCGCGCCGCGCTGACAACGCAGTTCGTCGCCGCCAGTATCGTTATCGACGACGCCGTGCCCGAGGCGAGTTTCGAAGCCGCGTTCAATTCGGCGCGCGGCGCGCTGGCGTTCAAGTGACGCTCGGTGTGACTTACGGGGGACGCTGATGGTTGTGGCCCAGAACATCGCTGCTGCCGTCGTCGAGTCGGTCGAGATCGGCCTCGTCTCGATGTTCTATGCGTACCCGTACGCGCTCTTCGACGGTGTCACCTCGGTCTCGGTGGAGGTGGTGCTGCCGCGCAATGCGCTTGTCGACGACTACAAATTTCTGGTCCAGGCGCGGCGGGTGGATTCGACCAAGGTGCAAGAGGTCGCGCAGGTGCGCAGCTATTCGGGCGGCGGCCTCAACGAACTGGTCATCGACTTCGGCACGCCGCGCACCGTGAGTGGCATCGACCTGCCCGGCACGGCCAATGTGTTGCAGGTCTACCCCTGGCTCGGCAGCCAGTTTTCAACCGTGCCGGCGCTGGGCGGCGGTTTTGTCGGGCCGCCGGCACCGAGCCCGAGTGCGGTCTTTGCCGAACTGCGCACCGAGCGCCTGCGGGTGCTGCTGTCGCGGGGATTGACCAGCACCGAACTCGCCGACGTCCGCCTGCGCCTGCCCGAGCCGCCTTCGGGCCTGGAGATCCGCATCGACGACGCTGCCCCGGTGTGGACCCACCCCGAGCCGGTGCAGCCGCGCGCCGAGATCACGACGCCGGTGGCCGCCGCCTGGGACCAGGCTTCGCAGCGCATCGTTGACCTGACGGCGGCGCTGGCCGCGCTCGCTGGCGACCCGCTGGCGGCTGACGAGGCCGCCGTCTTCAAGATCACGCTGACGACCAAGGTGCCTTGTGAGCTCGACCTGGACGTGCATGGCACGCCGGCGCTGCGGCGCATCCGCCGGGTGCGTTTTGGCCGCGAGACCGCACAAACGCTGGACTTCGCCAGCGAAGGCCGGATCGAGCTGCCGCTGGCCTTGCCGGCGGCGACGCCGGGTTCAGCGCCTCGCCGCATCGACCTGATCCGCTGGCTCGCTGCTGCCGAACTGCCGCCCGAACGTGTGCTGCCGCCCGTCGGCCCCGAGGTCGCCGCCGGCACCAGCGAGGCGGTGCTCGCCGAGTTGACGGTCAGCCCCGACCGGGCGGTCTGCGTCGGCCTGCCCGCGTCAACCGGCCTGGCCGAATTGACGGCGATCAGGCTGCCGCTGAAAGCGCTGGGCGACGGCGCCGAGGCGCGCCTGGTGCTGTGGTCGGTTCCGGCGGCCGGCGCTTTGCCGACGGCGCCGCTGCCGCAGGGCACCAGCGAGCCGGTGACGCTGACCGCGTCGACCAACGAAGAATGGGTCACGTTTGTCTTCAAGCAGCCGGTGCCGGTCGAGCCCGCGCTGATGCCGTGGATGGCCTTGACCGTCGCGCGTGGCGAACTTCGCTGGGCGCTGGCCCGCGCCGGCAGTGGTGGCAGTAGCGATGCAGTCGATGCCAATGTGCTGGCCAATGTGATCCGCCGCGGCCCGCCGCACGGGCCCTGGAAGGCCTTGCCCGCGCCGCTGCAAAGCGCGGCCGGCGTGCTCGATGCGCGGGCGCGGCTGCGCCTGGGTGGGCACGCGCCCAAAGAGGCGCCGTTGGCGCCCTTGGCACTGAGCGTTGACGTGCGGCCGGCAGTGCAGGTCACGCCCGCGGCCAAAGGCGTGGCCGGCGAGATGTTGCTCAGCCCGGGGCTGCTGGCCCCGCAGGTGACGCTGCGGGTCACGAGTCTCGTTGCCGGCAACGTCGTGCTGCGCGATATCGACGTCATCTCTAACAACTGACCTAAGTGCTCACCCAAGTGCTCACCCAAGTGCTGACACCAGTACTGACCAAATCGCTGACCGAAGCCGTGAGCGAATAACACCCGCCTCGCTGCCAACCAGGAATCCATCATGGCCGACGATGCACGATCCCAATTCGTAGAAGGCCTGCGCGTCACGGCCGAACATTTGCAGCACTTGCAAGACCGGCTGCGCGAATCGGTGCTCGACCTGCGCCGCACCGTTGGCCTGGGCCGCATCGGCTGGGGTTTGGTGGTGCAGCTGGATGGTGGACAGTTGCGCGTCGAGCCTGGTGTCGCGTTGTCGCCCGGCGGCGTCCGGCTGGCGCTCGATGCGGCGATCAGCCTCGGCGCGCCGGCGCCCGGCCAGCGCGTGGTGCTGCGCGCGAGCAACGGCGACCGCGCGGCGTTGCGGGTGGGCAATACGCCCACCGTGATCACGTTGCTTTGTGCGGCCACGCTCGAACTCGACGACGCCAGTGATGTTGGTGCTGACGCGCTCGTCATCGCGCGTGTCATCGACAGCGGCGGCAACGCGACCGTGCAGCAGGATGCCACGCTGTTTGTTGAAGTTGGCGGGCACACCCACAGCGGCGAACACCGCCAAGACGCCCAGGGACGCTGGTATTTCGATGGTGCAACGCTCGCCGGCGGGGTTGGTGGGGTCGGCCCGGCCGGGCCTACCGGACCGGTGGGTCTGGATGGCCCCTCCGGGCCAGCTGGCCCCGAAGGACCGATCGGGCCGGTGGGGCCGGTCGGGTTGGTCGGGCCTGCGGGGCCTGCGGGGCCTTCGGGTGCGCCGGGCGAGATCGGGCCCGCGGGTCCGGCAGGGCAGGATGGCGCTGTCGGGCCAGCAGGGCCAGCGGGCCCGCCCGGCCCAGCCGGCGGGGGTGAGGGGGGTGGCGAGGCTGGGCCGCCTGGGCCTTCGGGACCGCCGGGCGCCCAAGGCGAACCCGGTAGCGCCGGCCAGGACGGTGCAGCCGGGTCGGTCGGGCCGATCGGATTGACTGGCCCCGAGGGCGCGGCAGGGGTCGCGGGGCCGGCAGGCGAAGCCGGCCCGGCCGGGCCCGCCGGACCTGAAGGAGCGCCAGGGCAGGCCGGCGCTGACGGCGCGCCGGGCCCGGAAGGCCCGCGTGGCCCAGCAGGTGGCGGCGAGGGCAACGGCGAAGCTGGGCCACCCGGCCCGCCCGGGCCGGCGGGTGAGGTTGGTGCCGCAGGGGCGTCGGGAGCGAACGGCGAACCAGGCCCGACGGGCACGCCCGGCGAGCAAGGCGCGACGGGAGCATCCGGAGAGCGTGGGGCCGCTGGCACGCCCGGCAGTGACGGCCTCGCCGGCCCGGAGGGGCCAGCAGGCCCGCCAGGCACGGCCGGTGCACCTGGGGAAACCGGCCCGGTTGGTGCTCAAGGTGCCCCGGGTCTCGATGGCGCGTCAGGGGGTGTCGGCGCCGAGGGGCCGATGGGGCTGGCTGGGCCTGTGGGCCCGCCGGGCCCGGACGGCGCTCCAGGCGTCGACGGTCAACCAGGTGCGCCTGGGGTGGCTGGCGCGCCCGGCGCGGTCGGCCCGGCCGGCCCGCAGGGCGAACCTGGGTCGCTGGGCGTCCCGGGCCTGCCCGGCGCCACTGGCGAGACTGGCGAGACGGGCGAGACGGGCGCCCGAGGCGATGCCGGGCCGCCGGGCGATATCGCCAGTCTCGACTGGCCTTTCATCGAAAAGACAAACTGGCCGCAAGGCCGGACCTTGGCAGTCGCTGAGGCGCTGGCGCGGCTGCGCCAAATCGAGCTGTTCCTTTCGAATCGCCTTCACGGGCGCACGCTGGAAGCCCAACCCAAGGTCGTGCAGATCTGGTTCGAGCCGTCGCCGGTGCAGCAGGCGCCCACCGGCGCGCCGACGCAGTTTCCATCGCCGGTGATGGCCTTTCACGGCGATATGAAGATCGGCCCGCGCGAATTGGTGTGGTCGTTGACCGACGACGTCGAGCGCACCAGCGCGATGTTGCAAGCGACCGGCCGGGTGATGCTGCGTGTGCACTGCGGTCACCTGGTCGACGAGGGTGGGCGTTCGTTTTCTTCGTCGGTCGACGCCTTGGTCGGCGCGCAGTCGCCCCATCTGCCGGCGGGTGTTTTTGAGGGCTGGTTTTTTGTCGCCAAGGAGCGGGTGACGCCACCACGGCCGGCTCGCGGCCCACGGCCGCCTGCCAAAGTAGCGGCAGTCACCAACGCGCCGTCCGCCAAAGTAGCCGCTGCTACGCCCCTGGCCGCAAAAAAGCGCATCCGCAGCCCAGTTTGAACGGCCTGACTGGCGGCTGATCGGCAGTGGATCCGCGGCTGATCGGCGGCCGAGGGGGCTTTCGCCCGCGCGACAAACCCCCGCCCGCGCGGCTCGGCATTAGCGCGAATAAAGTCATACCTATGTTGCATGAACCCCGCGGCCGCGGTGGTTACCGCGTGATTACATTGGGCCGACAATCCGCCTCCCGCGCCGCCCCAAAGGGGCACCGAAAGCGGTATCCGGCGAAGCCCGACAGCGACATCTTGACGGCGCTTGCAGGGCTTGGCCCGATCCCGAATTCGCTCGACGAAAAAAATCAAACCTTTGATGACTGGACTCCGCATGAACCACCCCGTGATGCCAGGCCTGCGCCTGAATGCACCGGCGTATCTCAAACACCACCGGCTCGTGAGCTGGGTCGCCGAGATCGCCGCGCTGACCGAAGCCGCCGACGTGGTCTGGTGCGACGGCAGCGATGACGAGTACGAGCGCCTGTGTGCGCAGCTCGTGGCCGCCGGCACGATGCAAAAGCTCAACCCGGCCAAACGTGCCAACAGCTACCTCGCCTGGAGCGACCCGAGTGACGTCGCACGGGTCGAAGACCGCACCTACATCTGCAGCCAGCGGCGCGAAGACGCCGGCCCGACCAACAACTGGATGGCGCCTGCCGAGATGCGCGCGCTGCTGCAGACCGGCCGTCCTGACGGAACCCCCGCGCTGTTCCGCGGCAGCATGCGTGGGCGCACGCTTTACGTGGTGCCGTTTTCGATGGGGCCGCTCGGGTCGCATATTGCGCATATCGGCGTCGAGTTGACTGACAGCCCATATGTCGTCATCAGCATGCGAACGATGACGCGGATGGGCCGCAAGGTGCTCGACGTGCTCGGTGAAGACGGCGACTTCGTGCCTTGTGTGCATACCGTCGGTGCGCCGCTGGTGCCGGGCCAGTTGGATGTCGCCTGGCCCTGCAACAAGACCAAGTACATCGTGCACTACCCCGAAACACGCGAAATCTGGAGCTACGGCTCGGGTTACGGCGGCAACGCGCTACTGGGCAAGAAATGTTTTGCGTTGCGCATTGCGTCGACGATGGGGCGCGACCAGGGCTGGCTCGCCGAGCACATGCTGATCCTGGGTGTGACCTCGCCGCAGGGCCGCAAATACCATGTCGCGGCGGCTTTCCCCAGTGCCTGTGGCAAGACCAATTTTGCGATGCTCGTGCCGCCGGCCGACTTCAAGGGCTGGTCGGTGACGACGATCGGCGACGACATCGCCTGGATCAAACCCGGCGCTGACGGCCGGCTGTACGCGATCAACCCCGAGGCTGGCTATTTTGGTGTTGCACCCGGCACCAACGACAAAACCAATCCGAACTGCATGGCGTCATTGCAGCGCGACACCGTCTTCACCAATGTCGCGCTCACCGATGACGGCGATGTCTGGTGGGAAGGCATGAGCGAGCAGCCGCCGGCGCACCTGATCGACTGGCAGCGCAATCACTGGACGCCTACGATCGCCAAGGAAACCGGCGCCAAGGCCGCACATCCGAATGCGCGTTTCACCGTTGCCGCAACCAACAACCCGGTGCTGGACCCCGAATGGGACAACGCCGCTGGCGTGGCTATCGACGCTTTCATCTTCGGTGGCCGGCGCTCGACGACGGTGCCGCTGGTGACCGAAGCCCGCGACTGGGTCGAGGGTGTGTACATGGCCGCTACGATGGGCAGCGAGACCACCGCGGCGGCGGCCGGACAGCAAGGCATCGTGCGCCGCGACCCGTTTGCGATGCTGCCGTTTGCCGGCTACAACATGGCCGACTACTTCGGCCATTGGCTGCAACTCGGCACCAAGCTGCACGCCGCGGGCGCCATGGTGCCGAAGATCTTTTGCGTGAACTGGTTTCGCAAAGGTGCCGACGGCAAATTTGTCTGGCCGGGTTACGGCGAGAACATGCGCGTGCTCGAATGGATTCTCGGCCGCGTCGATGGCACGGCAGCGGGTGCCGAGAACGTCTTCGGCATCAGCCCGCGTTACGCCGACCTGCGTTGGGGCAACCTGCCGTTTACGCAGGCCCAGTTCGACAGCGTGATCGGCATCGACCGCGCCGCGTGGCAACAAGAACTGGTGCTGCACGACGAGCTGTTTTTGCAACTTGCCCATCACTTGCCAGCGGAACTGCCGGCGACCAAGGCCAAGCTCGCGCTGCGGCTGGCTGCCTGAAGCGGCCGGGCCGCGCCGTCAGGCCGCCGGCTGCGAGCGCATCGCTGCGGTGCGCAAGTCGGCGGCGTAACCTGGCTGGGTTGACTCGTAGCTGTCGGCCAGGTCGATCAATGCCTGGGCATCGAAGTGCCGTGGCGCGGTGGCGGCGGGAGTGCCAAATGCGACCCGGATCGCGGCCATCCAAGATGTCGGGGTGCGGCTGGCAAAGGGGTGGGAAAGGCGGGCGGTAGACGTGTGCATGATCGAAAGACTCCTTCAAAAAAACTGTGTCGCAGGGCAGTATAGGGTTAACCCGCTAGCTTCAACGAGCATGAGATTCTTTCGGGTTACCAAGCCGCGTTCGTGCGACGATGGAATGAGGAACAAGTGTTTCATGCTCTATGAAGGATGTGAGTGCATGCTCTCATCGAGTCGATGACGACTGAAGCTCGATCAGTCGATGTACTTCTGGCGGCCTTTTCGGCACAGGTGGACTGGTGCGCCAAGCTGCAGTCGCCTTACATGGTGGCTCTGCTCGAGCGTTCGATCGCCCACCTGCGCGCCGACGCTGCCGCCGCCGCGTCGCTGGCCGCGGCCACCGAAGACCCGCACGCCGGCCTGCTGCCGCTGCGCTGGGCAGCCGCGTTTCATGACCTGGCCTTGCAACGGCGTGAACCTTGGGCCTCGTTGGTCGAGACAGCGGTGCGTTTAGGGCCTGCCGGGGCCGCCGACTTTGATGCCGCAATCGAGGCGCTACTGCTTGACGAGCGCCCACACCTGGCAAGCTTTCTGGGCTCTGCCCCACAGACGAACGAGGTCCAGCGGAGTGTTGCGCTGCTGCCGGGGCTGCTGCATATCGCCAACGTCACCGGTCTGCCGCTACATCTGTTAGAGGTCGGTGCCAGCGCCGGCCTCAACCTGTGGTGCGACCGTTGGTTTCACGACCACGACGTGTGGCGATGGGGTGACCCCGCCAGCCCGCTGCGCTTGCAGGCCGAATGGCGCGGGCCGGTGCCGCCGCAGGGGGTCACGCTGTCGATTGCTGGCCGCAGTGGCTGCGACCTGGCGCCGGTCGACATCCGCCAGCCGACCCATCGGCGCCGCCTCGCGGCCTACGTCTGGGCCGACCAGATCGACCGGCTGCGCCGCTTGCACGTCGCGCTGGAGGCGGCCGCGCAGTGGCAAGTCGCCGAAGGCCTGATCATCGAGCCGGCGGCCGCCGCAGCGTATGCGGCGCGCGAACTCGCGCAGTCGCGCGAAGGCCACACGACGGTGATCTTTCACTCGATCGTCTGGCAGTACCTGAGAGCCGAAGACCAGCAGCGGCTGCGTGAGGTGATTGAAGTCGCTGGCGCCCGGGCCACCGCCGCCGCGCCGCTGGCGTGGCTGAGCTTGGAGCATCCGGCTGGCGCCCCGACGCCAGAGTTGCGCTGCCGGATCTGGCCCGGCGGCCCGACGCGCCTGCTCGCCCGGGCGCATCCGCACGGCAACTGGGTCGAGTGGTTGGCCGCTGACGCGCCGCGGCTGTGATGAAGCTGCAACTGCTGTCCGACCTGCACCTCGAAACCGAGGCCTTCGACCCCGAACCAGCGCCCGGTGCTGAGCTGCTGGTGTTGGCCGGGGACATCGACGCAACCTGGGCGGGCTTCGAGAGATTTCGCGGCTGGCCGGTCCCGATGATCCTGGTTGCCGGCAACCACGAGTTCGACGGCCGCGAACTGCGCAGCGCCTGGCCCTCCCTGCGTGAGCACTGCGAAAAAATCGGCATCCAGCTACTGCAGCGCGAATCGCTGGTCGTCAGTGGTGCCGACGGCCGCCGCGTGCGCCTGGTTTGCACCACACGCTGGAGCGATTTCGACCTTTTTGGCGCCGCCAAGCGCGATCGTGCGATGCGCGCCGCGGGATACTTCTTGCGCCTGATGGCGGCGCAGCTTGATGGAGCGCCGCTGGATGCCGAAGCCTTGCGCTCAGAAGGCCTGGCCTGCCGCGCCTGGCTCGAAGCCGAGCTGTCGCGGCCAGCCGCTGGCCGTTGGGACGCCAGCGTCGCCGTGACCCACTTCGCCCCGAGCCTGCGAAGTGCAGATCCACGGTACGGCGCGCAGGCCGGCACGGCGAGCTTTTGCAATGCCGACGACGACCTCATCACCCGCGCCGATCTCTGGCTGCATGGCCATCTGCATTGCCGACACGACTACCGCATCGATCGGCCCGGGCGTGCGCCGAGCCGGGTTGTCTGCCAGGCCCGCGGGCTGGCCAGCAAGGGCGAGGCCGAAGGCTTCGATGCCCTGCGCGTGATCGAGATCTGAGTGAAAACTTTCGCCGGTTTGACCTGCGGCAACGCGGCGCCCCGGGCAATTGCGATACTGCCCGGCATCACGCCAGAACCAGCGAGCCCAGACCATGAATATCCTCGTCCCTGTCGACGGCAGTTCGTACACCAAACGCATGCTGGCGTACCTTGCAGCGCATGACGAATGGCTGGGCGGCGCGCATCGCTACACCTTGCTGCATTGTGTGCCGCCGATCCCGGCACGCGCCGCGTCGGCGATCGACAAGGCCACGCTCAAATCGTTTTATGACGACGAGGCGGCCAAAGTTTTCAAACCGATCCGCGCGTTTTTTGCGAAGAAGCCCGAGTTGAGTGTTGAGTTTGTGGCGCGGCCGGGGCCACCGGCAGACAACATCGCCGCGGCGGCCGAAAAGGGCGACTTCGACTTGATCATGATGGGCTCGCACGGC
>JANOKR010000214.1:0-3568 GCA_031419315.1 Betaproteobacteria bacterium | reverse complement strand
CGACGGGGCAGGCGGTGACCCTGTTCACGCATCTGGTGGTGCGCCGTGGCGCTGGCGAGATCACGGTCGATGGCACGGCGCTGACGCCGCTCGAAGAGGGCAGTGGCGAGCTCTTCCGGCTGCGCTTTGCGGTCGCGCCGGGAGTCGAAGGCACCCAGGCGCTGGACCTGGTTTCGGTGCGCTTGAATGACACCTGGCTGACGGTGCTGCCCAAGCCCGTCGCTGGCCCGGACGTCACCGACGGCGCGGTGATCGTCGCGCCGCCAGCGGCCGCCGCTGCCGGGGCACGCAAGTCGTCGGCGCGTGGCCCGATGCTCGCGATGACCCCCGAACAAGGGGGCGGCCGCGGCTTTGCGCTGGCCCAGCGGGGTGATGTTTCGTGGCTTAATGAATGGGTCGCCGATCCGACAGCGCCGGCAGCCAAGGCAGGCCAGGGCGCCAACGCCTGGACGATTTCAGCAAGAGCCAACGATCGCGCGGCGCAGTGAGCCGATGAACCGAATCGCAGCCACTTCAAAATCAATCAAGGAGCTTCGGATGACCCGCTTGACCACCTCCAACCTTCGCCGCCATGCCGTCGCTGCGGCTGCGTTCGTGGCCCTGTGGGCCACCGTGCCGGCGCATGCGGTCGGCCTGACTGCAACCGGAGCCACGGGCACGCCCGGTGGCACTGCCACCGTGAACTTCGCGTTCGATTTTGGTATCGCGACGCCCTTGACCTCGTTTTTGTTTTCATTGACCTGGGATCCTGCGCTGCTCACCTTGACCGATGCCGACGCCAGCTACAACGGCATGGGCGACGCAGCGCTGGCGGCCGCGCTGGCAGGCAGCGGCACTTTCACGCCGGCGCTGGACCTCGCCGGCGGCTCGCTCGCGGTGACCTGGTTCGCGCTCGACGCGAACCTGCAGCCGACCCCGCCGCTGGTGCTGTCTGGCATCGGGCTGCTGGGCGCGACATTCGCGCTGGCCAACAGCTTCCCTGTCGGCAGCACCACGCCGGTAGTGCTGGGCTTCAGCGGCACCGATCTGAACCTTGACGATTCGGTGGACATCGTTAGCCGCGTCAATATCACCGCGGTGCCCGAGCCGGCGAGTTGGGCGCTGCTGCTTGGTGGCGGGCTGGCGGTCGCCGGTTGGGCGCGGCGGCGCGCGGCGCGGGGCCTTCAGCACGCATGATCGGGGCGCCCGGCGGCGGTGCGGCCGCGGCCTCGAACGTGGCGCCGGACGTGGCCGCGAATGTGGCCCCGAACGTGGCCCCGAACCTTGCCCACGCCGCCGCGGTCATCGGTGCCGTGGCCAGCGAGCCGGTGGACTTTTGGTCCCTGCTCGTCAACGCACGCACCTCCGACGAACTCTGCCGCGCCTGGCTCGGCATCCTGTGCCAGTGGGTACCCGGCACCCAGGCCGGCTTGCTGCTGCTGCACGACGAAGGTGAGCGCTACGCGCCGGCGGCGGTCTGGCCCGATGCCGGGCGCGATATGTCCTTCCTGGCCGATGTCGCGCAGCAGGCGCTGGTCGAGCGGCGCGGTGTTGTGCGTGATGAAAGCTCCGGGCTGGCGCAATGTGCCTATCCGCTGGTCTCGGCGGACAAGGCCTTCGGCGTCGTCGTTTTGCATGTCGCCGCGCGCGGCCCGGCGCCGCTGCGCGACGCGCTGCGCCTGCTGCATTGGGGTGCGGGCTGGTTGGTCGGTCTGTTCGACCGCCGCGACCTGCTCGACCGTGACCAACGTTTGAAATCATCGGCACTGTTGCAGGATCTGTTGCTCGGTGCCTTGGCCGAAACTGATGCCCCGGCGGCGGCACGCTGGGTTGCCAACCGCGTCGTCGAAGCCTTGCCGTGCCGGCTGGCGATGGTCGGTCGCGCCGGCGACGACGGCATCGTGAAGCTGCTCAGCGTTTCCGGCAGCGCTGGCTTCGAGCCACGGTCGAACCTGCTCAGCGCGGCGGCCGAAGCCATGACCCAGGCGGTGCTGACCGGCGAGCTCGACCAGCATCCGCCGGCTGGCGTCGACGCCGGGTTGCCGCTGCTTGCGACCAGCCCGCTGGCCGACTACAGCCAGGAGGCCGGCGCTGCCGCCTCGGTGGTCGTCGCGTTTGAACACCAGGGCCGGCGCACCGGCGCGCTGCTGGTCGATTTCGACAGCCCGCCCGGCGCCGAGACGGTCGAGTTTTTGCGCACCCTCGGCGCGGCGCTGGCGCCGGCTTTTGAGTTGCAACGGGGTGCGCAGCGCGGGCTCATCGAACATGCCGCCGACAGCGGCCGGTCGGGCCTGCGCGGCCTGTTCGGCCCGAGCCATCCGGGCCTGAAGTTGCTGGGCGCAGCGGCGGTGGTGCTGCTTGTCGTTGCCGCGCTGTTGCCGGTGACCTACCGCGTTGGTGCACCGGCGACGGTCGAGGGCCTGTTGCAGCGCGCCGCGGTGGCCCCGTTCGCCGGTTTCATCCAGGAATCGCGCCTGCGTGCCGGTGACACCGTCAAGGCCGGCGACGTGCTGGCGCGCCTGGACGACCGCGACCTCAAGCTCGAGGCCGCACGCTGGGCAGCGCAGGCCGAGCTGGCTGACCGCAAACTGCGCGAGGCGATGGCCCGTGGCACCCCGGCGGCGCTGATGCTGGCCCGCGCCGAAGCCGACGAAGCAGCCGCCGAGCTGGCGCTGTCGCGCAGCAAACTCGCGCGGATCGAGATCAAGGCGCCTTTCGATGGCGTGATCGTGCGCGGTGACCTGTCGCAGCAGCTCGGTGCGCCGGTCGAGCAGGGTAAGGTGCTGTTCGAAGTCGTGCCGATGGCCGCCTGGCGGGTGGTGCTGAAGATCGATGAGCGCGACATCCTGCACCTGCGCGAAGGCGCGACCGGCGAGCTCGTGCTCAGCGGCTTGCCCGGCGTGCGCCACAACATCGTCGTCTCGCGCATCGCACCGGTCGCAGTCGCCGAAGACGGCCTGAATACCTTCCGCGTCGAAGCCCAGGTGCAGGGCGGGCCGGCGCTCATCCAACCGGGCATGGAAGGTGTTGGCAAGATCAACGCCGGCGAGCGCAGCGCGCTTTGGATCAGCGGGCATCGCCTGGTCGACTGGTTGGGCTTTGTGGCATGGAAGATCGGGTTCTAGCTCAAGCTGGCCCGGCGCTGGCGGGTGCGCAGGCCGGCGGCCTCGGCGCCGGCCTCGTCAGCAGCCACTGGTACCGCGTCGCCACGCTCGCGCCGCAGTTGCGCGGCACCTTGCGCCTGCACAGCCAGCGTTGGCGCGGTGAACTCTGGACCGTGGTTGAAGACCGCATCAACGCCAAGTACCACCGCTTCGACCGCCAGGCGCTGCGCATCATCCGGCTGCTCGATGGGCGCCGCACGCTTGACCAGCTCTGGCAGGCGCTGGCCGCCGACAGCCACGAGGACACGCCGAGCCAGGAAGACATCCTCGCGCTGCTCGGCCAATTGCATGCGCTCGATCTGCTCGCAGGCGACGCCTTGCCCGACCTGGCCGAAGTCATCCAGCGCGACCGGCGCCAGGCGCGCAAACGCTGGGCCGCGCGTTACCTCAACCCGCTGGCGATCCGCGTGCCGCTGCTCGACCCG
>JANOKR010000213.1:0-8993 GCA_031419315.1 Betaproteobacteria bacterium | reverse complement strand
CGGCGGCAACGGCCTCATCATCGGCGAGCCCGCGGGCGGCTCCAGCGCGCGTGTGCAAGCGCTGGCGGCGCTGCTCGGCGAGGCCGGGTTTGTGGTCACGGTGGCCGAGCGCATCCAGCGCGAGATCTGGTTCAAGCTGTGGGGCAATATGTCCACCAACCCGGTTTCGGCGCTCACCGGCGCGACCTGTGATCGCATCCTCGACGACCCGCTGGTGCGCGGTTTTTTGAGCGCGGTGATGCTCGAAGCGCGTGCCATCGGCGAGCGCTTCGGCGTCCCGATCGATCAAGAGCCCGAGCAGCGGCATCAACTGACACGCAAGCTCGGCGCTTTCAAGACCTCGATGCTGCAAGACGCTGAAGCCGGCCGGCCGCTGGAGATTGACAGCCTGGTCACTGTCGTGCGTGAAATCGGCCAGCATCTGGGCATCGCGACACCCAACGTCGATGCGCTGCTCGGCCTGGTGCGGCTGATGGCGCAGACGCGCGGTCTGTACCCTGAGCCGTGAGACGCCGCATCTGCGGCAGGTCAACCGCCGGCCACGCCTGAGCGCTACGATCGCGGCCCGTCGCAGGTGTGCCGACCGAAGTGACCACCGAAGCCCCCACCGAAGAGCCCGCCGATGAAACCCCACGAAACCCCCGCCGTCGACCTGCATCTGCAATTCGACCAACAGCGCGCCGCATTTGCGGCAAAACCCTTCCCGACCTGGGACGAGCGTGCCGCTCGGCTCCAGCGCGTCAAGCAGTTGCTCGTCGAGCACGAGACTGCGATCGCCAAAGCGATCGACAGCGACTTCGGCGGCCGCCCCGGCATCGAAACCGAGCTGCTCGAAATCTGGCCGAGCCTGGAAGAAACCAAAACCGCGCTGCGTCATGGCCGGGGTTGGATGAAACCGCGCCGCGCCGGGATATCGAAGTGGTTCTTGCCCGCCAGCGCGCACGTGCTGCCGCAGCCGCTGGGTGTGGTCGGCATCATCGTGCCGTGGAACTACCCGCTCTACCTGTGCATCGGCCCGCTGGTGGCGGCCCTCGCCGCGGGCAACCGGGTGATGCTCAAGCTCTCAGAATTCACGCCGGCTTTCTCCGCGCTGATGCAGTCGTTGTTGGCCCAGGTTTTTGCCAAAGACGAGGTCTGCGTAATCACTGGTGGGCCGGAGGTCGCCGCGCAGTTCAGCGCGCTGCCTTTTGACCACCTGCTGTTCACGGGCTCGACGCCGGTCGGCCGCCGTGTGATGGCCGCGGCATCGGCCCACCTCACGCCAGTGACGCTGGAGCTCGGCGGCAAGTCGCCGGCCGTCATCGCACCCGGTTACCCGCTGGCGCATGCAGTGCAGCGCATCCTGGTCGGCAAACTCGTCAACGCCGGCCAGACCTGCATCGCGCCCGACTATGTGCTGCTGCCGCGTGACCAGCTGCAGCCCTTCATCGCGGCCGCGCGCGCGGCGGTGCAGCGCCTGTATCCGCAGGGGCTGGCCGACCCTGACTTCTGCAGCATCGTGAATGAGCGCCAGTACGGCCGCCTTACCGGCTACCTGGACGACGCGGCGGCGCGTGGCACGCAACTCGAAGCGCTGTTCACCGGGCCGGCGCGTGACGATGCCCGGCACCGCCTCGGCGCGACCTTGCTGGTGAACCCGCCTGCCGACAGCGCAGCGATGCAAGACGAGATCTTCGGCCCGCTGCTGCCGCTGCTGCCCTACGACAGCGTCGATGCAGCGCT
The DNA here is from genome assembly GCA_031419315.1 of Betaproteobacteria bacterium. Taxonomy (GTDB): domain Bacteria; phylum Pseudomonadota; class Gammaproteobacteria; order Burkholderiales; family Burkholderiaceae_C; genus Rubrivivax. Next base: position 7,271 of record JANOKR010000213.1, on the reverse strand, counting down.
GGCCTTCATCAATGCCCGGCCACGCCCACTGGCGCTGTACTGGTTCGACCACGACAGCGCGCGCACCGAACACGCGCTGCGCCACAGCCATGCCGGCGGCGTGACGGTCAACGACACCTTGCTGCACATCACCCAAGACTCACTGCCCTTCGGCGGTGTCGGCGCTTCGGGCATGGGCCAGTACCACGGCCGCTGGGGGTTTGACACGTTCAGCGCGCGCAAGGCAGTCTTCCGCCAGGCGCGGCTGAATGCCTTAAGCCTGTTCATGCCGCCCTACAGCGGGCTGATGCGGCGGGCGCTGAAGCTGATGAAGAAGTTCTAACGCACGGCGCTGCGGCGCCGCGTCGGCGCCGCAGCGGGCTGCTTCACCGCCGGCCGCTTCAACGCGGTCTTCGATGTCGCCGACTTCGGCCGCGCCGGCTGCGAGACCACCGCCTTGCCGAGCTTGGCTTTCATCCAGGCCATTACATCGGCCGGGATGTTCTTGCGCTGCGGGTCGCCGAGGTCATAGAACAGCGCATACATCTCGGCAAAAAATTCTGCCGGGCTCATCGCCGCGTAGTTGTCGGGCATCTGGCCGTTGACGAGGTCGAGCGTTGACTCGTTGACACACATCAACATGCCGTACCAGAAGTTGACGGCGAAGGCCTTGCCGTTCGCGCGATACCAGTTGGCGTTGTTGGCATACCAGTCCTGCCCGCTGCGCTCGAAGGCCAGCCGCGGGCCGAAGTTGGCACCGCGCCAGGGGCTGCCCACCGGCGCGTTGGGCGTCACCGTCGGGCCCCATTCTTCGGTCGGGCCGACCGCCTGCCGCACCAAGGCACGCACCTGCGCTTTCTGGGTCGCGTTCAACCCCGCGTACCCCGCACCGGCGCCCATCTGCGCAGCCCAGTCGTCAATGCCCTGCTGGCTCGGCGGGAACATCACAAAACCGAAGCGGCTCCAGAGCCAGCCGTCGATGAGGTCGCCGTTGGCTTCGTGTACCGCGTGGCCGACTTCGTGGCGCAGCGTGTCCTCGAAATTTTCCTTGTGAGCGAGCAGCGAAGCACCGATCTCGATTTCCATCGTGCTCGGCGAAAAGAAGCCGCCGCTGCCATGGCCGAGATTGATCTCGGCGAGCTTGGAGTTGCCCTCGACATGGCTGTCGGGCAGGTTCTTCAACAGCCGCCAAAGGGTATCGATATCGTTTTTGTCGTTGTTGCGGTACCAGCTGTCTTCGAGCTCGACGCCAAAGCGGATCTCGAACAACTCGTCTTGCAGTTTTTGCAGGCCCTGTTTCTTGACCCAGTTGAAGAGCTTGCGCAGATTGGTCTTGCCCTGGCTCGACAAGTTACTGCCTTTGGGCAGCCGCGTCAGCATCGACTTGAACTCTGCACTGTCCACCGCCGGTGCCTCGCCGCGGCCCAGCGCGAGCACGGTGCTGTGCAGCTCGGCCACCGCATCCTGGCTCGGCAGCCAGCGCCGGTAGTTGACCCAGTGGTCGCCCTTTTTTGGCAGCTTGTACAGGTTGTGCCGCGCCATGCTGCCCGACCAGCCCTTGAGCGCTTTTTCGTCGGCGCAAAAAATCTCTGGCGTGGCGTAAGTGACCTTGAAGGCCTTGCTCGAATGGTCGTACTCGGCCCGGAACTGCGCCCCCTGGGCATTGACTTCGTCCAGCGACAAACGCAAGCGCGGCCGCGTCAGCAGCACCGGGTGGTCGTGCACCACCGCGGCTTTCATCATCTCGACGGCGCGGTCGTCGAGCCCGGCATCGGCGGCGACGAGTTTTTCGCGCAGCTCGTCGGTGCCGAAGACCACCCGCACCTGTGGCGCGCGCTGGCGCATCTCGGCGGGCAGCACGGTCAACATCTTGTCGAGCTTGACCGACGCGTCGCCATAACGAAAACGCTCGCGCGGCGGGTGCACCAAAAATGCCTGGCCGCGCGCAAGGTCGAGGTACATGAACGACTTTTCGATCTGCATGTCGGCGCCGCCCGCACTCACGCGGTGGAAGCTGCGGTCCAGGATGCGCTGGCGCCAGGCCGGCGTGCGCTGCACGTTCAGGCAGTCAGCCAGCGCCGCGGTGTAACTCTGGCCGTTGCGGTCGGTGATTTCGTAGCGGTGCATCAAGCTCATGACGTCTCTCCGGTGTGCCGCCCCGAGGCGGGATGGCGCGCACTGTCGCACCCGGGTCTGTCCCGAGCTATCCCTAGCGCCGCCGTCGGGTTCACAATTCGGGGCCATGAACACCGCCACCGACACACCCAGCCGCTGGGGACCCGCCGCGACCAGCCGGGTGCCCGGCTGGGCCTATACCGACGAAGGCATTTACCGCGCAGAGCTCGAGCGCTTTTTCTATCGCGGCCACTGGTGTTATGTCGGGCTCGAATGTGAGATCCCGAAGCCCGGCGACTTCAAGCGCACCAAGATCGGCGAACGCAGCGTGATCCTCGTGCGCGCCGCCGACGGCGAAGTGCATGTCGTCGAAAACCGCTGCGCGCACCGCGGCGTGGCCTTCTGCCGCGAACGCCAGGGCAACGCCAAATCGTTCACCTGCCCCTATCACCAGTGGAGCTACAGCCTCAAGGGCGAACTCACCGGCCTGCCTTTCAAACGTGGCGTCAAACGCGATGGCCAGGTCCAGGGTGGCATGCCGGCGGACTTTCGCGTTGAAGACCACGGCCTGAACCGGCTCAAGGTGGCCTGCCGCGGCGGTGTCGTGTTCGCCAGTTTTGACCACGATGTCGAGCCCTTCGAGGCCTACCTCGGTGCCGACGTGCTGGCCTACTTCGACCGGGTCTTCGGCCACCGGCCGCTGACCCTGCTCGGCTACAGCCGCCAGCGCATCCCGGCGAACTGGAAGCTGATGCAGGAGAACATCAAGGACCCTTATCACCCCGGCTTGCTGCACACCTGGTTCGTGACCTTCGGCCTCTGGCGCGCCGACCAGCAAAGCCAGATGGTCACCGACCCGCAGCACCGCCACGCCTGCATGATTTCGCGCCGCAACGAAGGTGGCGCCGGCGCGGTCACGCAAGGCGTCACGTCGTTCCGCGACCAGCTCACGCTGAACGACCCGCGCCTGCTCGACGTCGTGCCAGAACCCTGGTGGGACGGCCCGACTGTCGTCATGAGCACGATCTTCCCGAGCCTGATCGTGCAGCAGCAGGTCAACTCGCTGTCGACGCGCCACATCCAGCCGGTGGCGCCGGGGGTCTTCGACTTTGTCTGGACCCACTTCGGCTTTGCCGACGACGACGCCGCGATGACACAGCGCCGGCTGCGCCAGGCCAACCTCTTCGGCCCGGCGGGTTTTGTCTCGGCCGACGACGGCGAGGTCATCGCCTTTGTGCAAGCTGCTTTTGAAGCCCACGTCGAAGCGCGCACGCTCAACGAACTCGACGGCCGCGAGGCGCGGAGCCACACGCCACACATGGTCACCGAAACGCTGATCCGCGGCATGTACGGTTATTGGCGTGGGGTCATGGGCTTGTGATCGCCGCGCTGATGACAAGCCGCTGATGACAAATCGCGGATGACAAACGCCATCGAGACCTGGTTTGCGGTGCAGCGTCTGCACGCCGAAGTCGCCCGTGTGCTCGATGCCGGCGACTACCCAAGCTGGCCGGCGTTTTTTACCGACGATGCGGTCTACCGCGTGCAGTCGCGCGAAAATTTTGATCGCGGCCTGCCGCTGGCCACGATCCGGCTCGAGAGCCGCGCGATGCTGCAAGACCGCGTCACCGGCGCCACCGATACGATCTTCCACGATCCGTATTACCAGCGCCATGTCATCGGCCCGCCGGTGATCCTGCAAGACGACGGCAGCACCATCGAATGTGAATCGTCGTATATCGTGATCCGCACCCACCGCGATGCGATGCCCGAGATCCTGAGCGTCGGGTGTTATCTCGACCGCATCGTTCTGGTTGATGGTCAACGACGCTTTCAGCAGCGCCTGTGCATCTTCGACAACGACCTGATCCCGAACTCGCTGATCTACCCGATTTGAAATGACAGCCGCCACGCTTGTCGCTGCGCGCGGGGCGCTCGCCAAAGGTTGCCCCACATGATCGACCTGCTCGATATCCGCTATGTGCGTCTGGGCACCCGCGACCTCGCCGCGGCCGACCGCTTTGCGCGTGACGTTGTCGGCCTGGAGTTTGTGCGCGAAGAGCAGGGCGCGCGGTACTACCGCAGCGACGACCGCGACCACACGCTGGTCTATTTTCAAGGCGACCCGGCCGATCATGCCGCCGGCTTCGAGTTGCGCGACGGCGACGCGCTGCAAGCCGCCGCGGCGGAGCTTTCCAACACGGCGGTCGCAGTCCACGCCGGCACCGCGGATGAATGTGAGATGCGCCAGGTGCGCGACTTCGTCCGCTTCAACGACCCCAGCGGCAACCCGATCGAACTGATCGTGCGGCCGGCGCACAGCGGGCGGCGTTATTTCCCGGCACGCGATGCCGGCATCACGGGGTTCAGCCACATCGGCCTGTGCAGCACCGACGCGCCGCGCGACGAACGTTTCTGGACATCGACACTCGGCGCGCGTGTCAGCGACCGCATCGGCGACGCCGCGCTGCTGCGCATCGACGAAGTCCACCACCGCGTCGCGCTCTTTCCGACCACCCGCGCCGGCATCCAGCATGTCAACCACCAGGTCGCCAGCATCGACGATGTGATGCGCGCCTGGTACCAGTTGCAGGCCCGCGGCGTGCGCATCGTCTTCGGCCCCGGCCGGCATCCGACATCGGGCGCGGTGTTTCTCTATTTCGAAGGCCCCGACGGCATGGTCTTCGAATACTCCACCGGCGTGCGCAGCATCAGGCCCGAGGACGAAACAAGCTACCAGCCGCGCCAGTTTCCACGCGCAAATTCGTCGTTCTGCATGTGGGGCTCGGTGCCCGATATCGCGGAGTTTCGCAAGTAGGTTCGGCCAAGCCGGCGCTTGCGACGACTCGGGTTGCTCCGGCTGCCGGGTTGCTTGCCGGCGACGTAGACTTTCTGCCTGCCCCTGACAGCCACGATCATTCGCCGGGAACGTTCGGCGCTGAACTTCGGGCTCAGAACCTAGACCTCTATCCGGAGACCGCCGCAATGACCCGTCTGCCCCGCCCGACCCCTTTCGCCGCCGCGCTGCTCGCGCTGGCCGCTTGCCTGTCCACCGGCGCGTCAGCCCAGGCGCCGATCAAGATCGGCTTCATCGGTGAACTCTCCGGCCCGCAGGGCGCGCTGGGCCAGGACCAGTACGACGCCTTCATGCTCGTCGTCGAGCGCAACGGCGGCAAGCTCGGTGGCGTGCCGGTGCAGATCCTGCGTGAAGACAGCCAGCTCAAGCCCGATGTCGCGACGCAGATCGTGCAGAAGCTGATCGAAAAAGAGAACGTGCCGATCATCACCGGCGTCACTTTTTCGAATGTGATGATGGCGATCCACAAGCCGATCACCGAGAAGGGTGTGTTCCTCATCGGCAGCAACGCCGGCCCGGCACCGATCGCCGGTGCACAGTGTTCGCCGTTTGCTTTCATCACCAGCTGGCAAAACGACAACCAGGCCGAAGTGGTCGGCAAATACGCCACCGACAAGGGCTACAAACGCGTCGTCGGCATGGCGCCCAACTACCAGGCCGGCAAGGACTTCATCGCCGGCTTCAAGCGCTTCTACAAAGGCGAGGTCGTCGACGAGATCTACACGCCGCTGACCCAGCCCGACTTCTCGGCCGAACTCGCGCAAGTGGCGGCCAAGAACCCCGATGCGGTGTACGTCTTCTACCCGGGCGGCCTGGGCGTGGCCTTTGTGCGCCAGTACCAGCAGGCCGGCCTGCTCGGCAAGATCCCGCTGCTGAGCACCTCGACGACCGACGGCTCCACCTTGCCGGCACAAAAAGAAGCCGCGCTCGGCGTCATCTCCGGCACCTTCTGGGGGCCGGACTTCGACAACGCGGCGAACAAACAGTTTGTCGCCGAGTTCGAGGCCAAGTTCAACCGCATCCCGTCGCAGTACGCGGCGCAGAGTTACGACGCCGCACTGCTGCTCGACTCGGCGATCGGCAAGGTCAAAGGCAACGTCGCCGACAAAAATGCCTTCCGCGCGGCGCTCAAAGCGGCCGATTTCAAATCGGTGCGCGGCAGCTTCAAGTTCGGCACCAACCAGTTCCCGGTGCAGGACATGCATGTCTTCGAAGTCGCCAAGGACGCCAAGGGCCGCGTCTCGCTCAAGACCATCGGCACGCCGCTGAAAAACCACGCCGACAACTACGCCGCGTTGTGCAAGATGTGATTCGGCGCGGCGCCTGATCGAGCACAGGCCGGCTGAACGCCGGCCTTTGTCTGCCAGCCGCTGTGGCTGATCTTGGCACCGGCCCTGACCCCTGACGCAAGATGACGGCAACGCTGCTTTTTACCCAACTCCTCAACGGCTTGCAGCTCGGCGTGCTGCTGTTCCTGCTCGCGTCGGGGCTGACCCTGGTCTTCGGGATCATGAACTTCGTGAACCTGACGCATGGTTCGCTGTACATGATGGGCGCCTACTTTGCGGCCGCCGCGTTCAATGCTTTTGGCGGCTCGTTTCTCGCCGCTGCACTTGCCGCCGTGCCGGGCACGCTGCTGCTCGGGCTGCTGATGGAGCGCCTGGCGCTGTCTGCCCTGTATGGCCGCGACCATCTCGACCAGGTGCTGGCAACCTTCGGCCTGATCCTGTTTTTCAACGAGGTCGTGCGCTTCATCTGGGGCCCGGCATCGGTCTACATCAACGTGCCGAGCTGGCTCACCGGGCCGGTCAACCTGTTTGGGTTGTCGTATCCGTCGTACCGGCTGGCGATCATCGCCGTCGGCCTGGTCGTTGGTGCCGGGCTGTACCTGCTGATCCACCGCACACGCATCGGCATGTTGATCCGCGCCGGGGCGTCGAATGCCGATATGGTCTCGGCGCTCGGCGTCAATATCAAGGGCCTGAACAGCGTCGTGTTCGCGCTCGGTGCCGGGCTCGCCGGCCTGGCCGGGCTGATGGCCGGGCCCATCGTCAGCGTGCAGTCGGGCATGGGCGAGCCGATCCTCATCCTGACGCTGGTGGTCATCGTCACCGGCGGCATCGGCTCGATCCGCGGAGCGTTCTACGGTGCGCTCATTGTCGGCATCGTCGATACCGTCGGGCGCGCCTTCCTGCCGGCACTGCTGCGCGAATTCCTCGAGCGCTCGGTGGCGCAGGCCGCCGGGCCGGCCATCGCGTCGATTCTCATCTACCTGCTGATGGCGACGGTGCTGGCGCTCAAGCCCGAGGGGCTGTTCCCG
>JANOKR010000212.1:0-19463 GCA_031419315.1 Betaproteobacteria bacterium | reverse complement strand
CGTAGAGCGTGCCCTGTGGCCCGCGCAGCACCTCGATGCGTTGCAGGTCGAGGTAGCTGGCCATGGCCTGGCCGGTGGTCGCGACGTAAGCACCGTCGTTGAAGACACCGACCACCTGTTGGGCCTCGACACCAACGTTGTTGGTGCGTGCGCCACGGATTGCGAAGCGGGCCTCGGCGCCCGAATAGCCCACGCGCAGGCCCGGCACGACCAGGCCCAGTCGGGTCGGGTCGACGATGCCGGCCCTGTCCAGCGCCTTTTCGTCCAGTGCCGTCACTGATGCCGAGACATCCTGGATGTCCTGCAGGCGCTTGGTCGCCGTGATGGTGATGGTCTGCGCACCGAAACGCGTATCAGCCGGGTTGGCGCTGGCGTCGGCCTGTGCCCACGCGGCCGGGCTGGCGAACAACAGACCGATGATCGACGCGACGGCGGTTTGCCGGGGCGGGGGCGTGAGTCGTGTGAAACGTGAGGCCATTACTGCGGGCTCCTTCAGGGTTGATGGGGAAGGGAACTGGCGCGGGCGAGGTCGTCGTCGCGCTCGGAAGAAACACGAGGTGAGAGTGCAGTCGTATGCATTGGTGGTGCGGGTGCGCTTGACCGTGGTTTGTCAGTCTGTCGTGCGAGACGCGGCCCGTCAGCGCTCGGCCGCGGCAGGTGGGCGCGGCGGCGTTCTGCGTCCGTCGTCGAACGCTTCCCAGCCCTGACCGTTGAAGACATCCACGCCGAGTTGGCGCAACACATGGGGGAAGTCGACCATGACCCAGTTGTCGACGATCCGTCCGTCCTTCACACGCCAGAAGTCCATGTAGCGGATCTCTACCTTCTTCCCGGTCGGCGCGATGCCCATGAACTCGCCGGAGTGCGTGGCGGTCTGGGCGCCGAAAGCCGCCATCCACTCGCCTTCAGCGATGCGCGCCTCGTCGATACAAACCTTGTCGGAGAACGCGGCCTGGAACGGGCGCTGCCAGTTGTCCTGAAAGGCCTTGAGACCGATTTTGGTGCCGCAGCCGGCGTTGCCCATCCAGCGGAACTTCTCGTCGAAGAAGGATCCGATGCCGTCGATCAAATGGTCGTTGAGGCCATCGACCATGCCCTCGACGACGCGGCGCGTTGCCTCGGTCTGACTGCGGTCGTTGTCGCGCGTCAGCGCGGCTTGCGGGGGTCGAGCTCCGGCCATGGGTTGTCCTTGAATTGCGTGGGGCTGGTCAGCGCGAGACGACGGGTTGCGGCGCCATCAAGCTGCGGAAGAACTTCACATCGCGCGCAACGGCGGTGTCGAACTCGGCACCAGCGAAGAAGTGGTTCGTGCCGGGGTAACTGTGGAAGGCATAGGGCTTTCGCAAGCGACGCAATTCGGCGGCAAGGCGCGACGACCACTGGTAGTCGGTGCTTTGATCCCCGCGGGCATGCTGCAGCATCACTGGCGCACTCAGCGGCGCAAGGTGCCTGGTCGGATCGATGGCCGCGAGTTCGAAGCCCGGGCCGAGCGCAGCAATCTCGCGCTCGAGCGCATCCACGGCGGGCTTGGTGACTTGGTCGCTGTCGAAGGCCGGCGCATCCCCGCTGCGCGCGTCTCGGTAGGCGCGCTCCCAAATGCCGCCGCCCGTGGTGGACCACAGCGATGCGCCGCGCACGATGTTGCTGCCCAGCAGCGCCAGCAGCGTCACCTCACCGCCCATCGAGTGGCCCCACATGAAGACGTTGCGCGTGTCGGCCTGGTCGATCGACCTCAAGCCCGCCAGGAGGACGACCACGTCTTCAGCGTAGTAGGCACTGGCCAGCGCACGCGTCGTGAACTCGAGCCCCTGCGAACGGTTGTGGCCGCGGTAGTCCGGCATCACGACCAGGAAGCCTGCAGCTGCGTATGCGGCGGGCACGGCACGGTAGTAGTTGCCGGGTCGCCAATCGCGCCCCTCGGGCGTGATGCCGTAGCGCGGCGGATCGGGATGGAAGCCGTGGTTGACCACCAGCACTGGATAGCCCTGCGGCGGCGGCGGCGCGGTGGGCACGGCCACCATCGCGTGCAACAACAGACCAGCGTGGTGGTAGGCCACCAGGTAGGCGCTGAAGGCCTCGCCGCCGTCGATCTCGCCCAGGCGCCGGAGCAATGTCGGCCGGGTGGCCAATCTGCGCAAGCTCGTAATGGTCAGCGGCGACTGTACTTCGCCCGCGACCAATGCGCCCGGCAACACGGCGATCGCTGTGGCGACAAGGCCCAGGCGCAAGCATTCGCGTCGCGAACCCACATCCGGATCGACGCCAGCGTCGTCGGTCGGAACCGGCGTCGTCGCTCGGCACCGGGGGTGAGGCTGAGTGCACTGCATACGAATGCAGTGTCACATGGGCGATGCGCTGGCAACATCGTGATTACCCTTGCGCGAAGTCAAGGCCAAACGCCAACCCGTTCGTCGACAAAGCTGCATTTGATCGCCTTTGCCCCCGCGAACTGATTTGTTCAGTTGACCCACCGCGGGGATACCCCGACTCGGAGTGCTGGAATGACGATTCACAATGCATACGTATGCTGTCGGACATTGGCGCCGCAGGCCAAGCCATACATCTAACGATTAACTCGATTGACTCTATTGATGCTTCCACGCGCCCCCAGCTTCAGACTCGACCAGCGTCGTGCGCTGGTCACCGGTGCCGGCCGTGGCATCGGCGCGGCCGCAGCCGCGGCGCTGGCAGACGCCGGGGCTGCGGTCACGCTGGTATCTCGATCGGTGCAGGAACTGGAGGCCGTCGCCGCGGAGTTGCGCCAGCGCGGCGGCCAGGCGCAGGTGTTGGTTTTGGACGTGACCGACTCCGCCTCGGTGACCCGCAGCATCGCGGCGCAGGCCCCCTTCGATATCCTGGTCAACAGCGCGGGCACGAATCGTCCCGCGCTGCTGACCGAGACGCGCGACGAGGACCTTGCCGCGGTGCTGGACCTGAACGTGCGCTCGACCTTCTTAGTCTGCCGCGAAATTGCGCGCGGCATGATCGGCGCGGGACGCGGAGGATCCATCGTGACCATCTCGTCGCAGATGGGCCACGTCGGCGGGCCCAAACGCTCCGTTTACTGCGCGACCAAGCACGCGATGGAGGGCATGAGCAAGGCCTTGGCGTGGGAGCTGGGGCCGCACAACATCCGCGTCAATACGCTTTGCCCGACCTTCATCGAGACCGCGATGACGGCGGCGATGCTGGCCGAACCGGCCTTCCTAGAATTCGTGCAGTCACGCACTGCGCTGGGCCGCGTCGGGCGCCTCGACGACGTGATGGGCGCAGTCGTATTCCTCGCCAGCGATGCGGCGGCCCTGGTGACCGGAAGCGCGCTGATGGTGGACGGCGGCTGGACGGCGGCATGATCGGGTTATGAAACCCACTGTCACTTCCTTCGACGTTGCGCGCCTGGCCCAGGTGTCGCAATCGGCCGTGAGTCGCACTTTCACCCCCGGCGCCAGCGTATCCGAGACCACCCGCGCGCGTGTTACGCAGGCCGCGCAGAAGCTGGGCTACCGGCCCAACGCCCATGCGCGCAGCCTCATCACGGGCCGCTCGCGCATCATCGGCCTGGTCTTGTCGTACCTGGAAAACCTGTTCTATCCGACGGCGCTGCAGCGCCTGGCCGAGCGCCTACAGCGTGATGGCTACCACGTGTTGTTGTTCATCAACGAGAACCCGAATGCGGATGAGTTGGTGACCGAGATCCTGCAGTACCACGTCGACGGCATCGTGCTGGCAGCAACCACGCTGTCCTCGGCATTGGCGCGCAACTGTGCCGATGCCGACATCCCGGTCGTGCTGTTCAACCGCGTGATGGCAGACGCTGGCGCCAACAGCCCGCAGTCGGTGAGTTCGGTGCGCGGCGACAACGTTGCCGGCGGGCGGGCGCTGGCTGAGTTTCTGGTGGCCGGCGGGCATCGGCGCATCGCGTACATCGCCGGCAATGAAGAGTCATCGACCAACCTGGAACGCGAGCGCGGCTTTCGCGAGGGCTTGGCGACGGCGGGGCTGCACATCTGGGCGCGCGCCACCGGCGACTACGACTTCGCCCAGGCGCGCCAGGCTGCGTTGACGCTGTTTGCACCCGGCCCCGAGCGCCCGGACGCCGTGTTCGTGGCCAGCGACCACATGGCCTTTGCCGTGATGGATGCCTTGCGTTTCGATCTGGGTCTGCGCGTGCCCGGGGAGGTCTCGGTGGTCGGCTTTGATAACGTGCCGCAGGCCGCCTGGGGGGCCTACCAGCTCACCACCTTCGAGCAGCCTGTGGGGCCGATGATCGAAGCCACCGTCGGCCTGCTGCAGGAACGGCTTCGTGAAGAAGGCGCCGGCCCGGCGCGCAACGTCGTGGTACCCGGCTCGCTGATCGTGCGAGGGTCCGCCCGCATGCCACCTGCACCCGCATCGCCGGTGCCAGCCGCCAAATCCCCGCGCCGAAGGGCCGTTTCGTGAGGCACCGCTGATGAAGGGTTTCGACGCCGAATTCCATGACCTGGACCACTACATCCGCGTCGTCACCGACCGTATCTGGGAAGGCCGCCGCATCGATGACATTCGCCGCTACTACGGCCAGGGTTGTGCAGTCGAGACACCGTCGGCGGTCAGTGTCGGTATCGAACCCGTCATCGACGGCACCCGGGCCACCTTGGTGGCCTTCCCCGATCGGCGGTTGCTGGCCGAGGACGTGATCATCTCGGGCGACGATGAGTGCGGGTTTCTCTCGTCGCACCGCATCTTCAGCCCGATGACCCATGCCGGTCCTGGTGTTTTCGGGCCGCCTTCGGGGCGCCCGGTGTTCGTGCGCACGATCGCCGACTGCGTCTGCGTGGGCAACCGCGTCGTGCATGAATGGCTGGTGCGCGACCAGGCCGCCATCGCGCGGCAGATCGGCCGCCATGAGCGCGACGTGGCCCAAGACTGGCTGAACCAGCGCGGCGGCTGGCACAAACCCGCAATGCCCGCGGCGCCGGGCGGCTACGTGTCGTTTATTGACACGCATGCGCTGGCGGCGACCTACGCCGAGTCGTTGCGGTGCCTTTGGACTGCGGCAGACACCGGGGGCCTGAGCCGCACCCACGCGGTAAACGCCATTGCCGCACTGCCGGGCGGCGAGGCGGCGGCGGGGATCGCGGCCGTGCAAGGCTTCTGGCGCGGCGTGACCACTGCGCTGACGGGTGCCCAATTCTCGATCGAGCACCTGGTGGCGAACGATCGCCCCGGCCGCGCCACTGTCGTCGCTGCGCGCTGGCGCGTGCAGGCTCGCCACGAAGGCGACGGCCGATATGGTCGGGCGACCGGCCGGCCCGTGGAGGTAATGGGCATCTCGCATGCCGAGTTCGAGACCGGCCGAGTGGTGCGCGAGTGGCACCTGATCGACGACATCGCCACCTGGATGCAGGTGCTTGAGGCCAGGAGCTGATCAGGTGGCACGCGTTCAACTGAAGAAGGTGTCCAAACGCTGGGGCAACACGGTTGCCGTGCAGCCGATGGACCTGGATGTCGCCGACGGCGAATTCCTCGTGCTGCTGGGGCCGTCGGGGTGCGGCAAAACCACGACCATGCGCATGGTCGCGGGCCTCGAGGACCCCAGCGACGGCGAAGTGTGGATTGGCGGGCGCAACGTCAACGAGCTCGAACCCAAGGACCGCGACGTGGCCATGGTGTTCCAGAGCTACGGCCTGTACCCCAACATGACCGTGTTCGAGAACATCGCCTTCCCGCTGCGCATCCGCGGCCTGCCCGCGGCCGAGATCCGGCCCACGGCGTTGCGCGCCGCGGCCAAGGTCGAGCTCACCGACTTCCTCGATCGCAAGCCGAAGGAGCTGTCCGGCGGCCAGCGCCAGCGCGTCGCGCTGGCACGAGCCATCGTTCGCCGGCCAGCTGTGTTCCTGATGGACGAGCCGCTGTCCAACCTCGACGCCAAGTTGCGCGTCTCGATGCGCGTGCACCTCAAGCACCTGCACCATGAGCTGGGCGTGACCACGATCTACGTCACGCACGACCAGATCGAGGCCATGACCCTGGCCGACCGTGTGGTGGTGATGAGCAAGGCCCAGGTGCAGCAGGTCGGCACACCCGAGCAGATCTACAACGACCCGGCCAACCTGTTCGTGGCCGGTTTCATCGGGTCACCGTCGATGAACTTGCTCGACGGCACCTTCGGGGACGGTGCGTTCGAAGCCTCGGGCGTGCGCGTGGCCGGTTTCGGCAACCTGACCGCCCACAAGGTCGTGCTCGGCGTGCGCGCGGAGGACTTGACTGTTGTGCCTGCCGAGCAGGGGCAGATCGTGCAGGAGGTCTTTTCCTTCGAGCTCACTGGCGACGCGACGCTGGTGACTCTGCGTGTGGGCATGCAGTTCGTCACTGCTCGCGCCAGCAAGGACTATCGCGTCGAGATCGGCAGTCGCGTGGGGTTCGCCACCACGGCGCAGGCTTGCTACCTCTTCGATCAACAGACCCAAGCCCGGCTGCGACCGGCGTGACCCACAGGAGATCACCACCATGAAGACTTTCTCTAAATTCGGCCGCTTCCTGGTCACCACTCTTTGTGCGGCGGCCGCAGCGCCGGCGGCTGTCGCAGCATGCACCGACATCAAGGGCAATGCCGATGTCAACCTGATCGGCAACGCCTTTCCTGCCGTGCAACACGTCGCTAAACGCATCGAGGCCTGCTCGCGGCCTGGCTTAAAGGTCACGTTCAAGATCACACCGCAGGCGCGCGAGGAGATCGACCTCGCCTTCGCGTCGCCCAAACCGCCCTTCGACGGCGGGCAGACGTCCATGGGCGAGTACGTCAAGCTGCAAGGCCAGGGCCAGTTGCAGCCGATGACCGACCTTGTGGCCAAGTACCGGGACCGTTATCGCATCGAAGACAACATGCTGATACGGTTCAATGGCGAGGTGATGGCGGTCGCCTTCATCCAGAACGCACAGGCACTGTTCTATCGCAAGGACCTGTTCGAGAAGCATGGCTTGAAGGTACCAGCCAACTACGCCGAGTTGCTGCAAGCCGCTGCCACGCTCAAAGCCAAGGAGCCCGGGATGGAGTACCCCCTTGCGATGACCTTCGCCAAGGGTTGGGACAGTGCCACCGAGTTCACCAACTTGCTGGCCGGCTTTGGTGGGCGCTACTTCAAGCCTGGCAACCCGCAACCCGCGTTCAACGACGAGGCGGGCGTGAAGGCCGTCGAACTCATGAAGCAGTTGACTCGCTTCATGACCCCGAACTACCTGGCATCGAACTCCGACGATGTGATGAACCAGTTCCAGCAGGGGCGCGCCGCAATGGGTGTGCTGTGGGCCAGCCGTGCTGCCCGCATGGACGACCCAGCGGCGTCCAAGGTCGTCGGCAAGATCGAGTTTGCTGCGGCGCCAGCCACTGTGGCCGGCGGCAAGAGCGCATCCCACATGTGGTGGGACGGCATGGTCATGCCCAAGACGACACGTGCCGACCGCGACATCGTGTTCCAGTTGCTGATGGAAGGCCTGGACGAGGAATCCACCCGCTCGGGCAACGACACTGCCATCTGGATCCGCTCGGTCTACAAGCCGACGCGGTTCGGCACCGGCGTGGCAGCAGCTGGCAAAGCCGGCGCACCGGTCTGGCCGTCGGAACCGTTCTTCTCTCTGGCGCACGCCGAGATCGGCAAGTTGCTGCCCGACGCGCTCACCGGGGCCATCAGCCCCAAGGCCGCGCTCGACGCGGCGGCGGCGGCCTACCTGAAGGTCGCCGCCGAAAAAGGCTTCGTCAAGTAGCACCGCAGCCGCAACGCCGTGAAGACCCGAAGCTTCCTTGGCTTTGTCGCCCCTTCGGTGGCGATGATGTTCACCCTGATGGCGCTGCCGCTGGCCATGACCTTCTACCTGTCGGTGCGCAGCTGTGCACCAGTGATGGAGACGGTGACCGTACAGCAGTCGGGGCCTTTCGGCACGCAGGAGGTCATCACCCAGCAGGCCAAGGTGGGTCCGGACGGTCAGGTGCTCGCACATTGCAGCTTCGTCGGCGCGGCGTACTACCGCAAGGTGCTGGGCCTGGATGCTGCCGCCGACCCGCCGGCCGGCGGGCCGCCAGATGCGGGCGCAACGCCGGGCCCGCCGGCTCGCCCGCCCAACGAGTTCCTGGTCGCCCTGCGCTTCACCCTCATCTACATTGCCGGCACGACACCCTTCGTACTCGGACTGGGCTTCGCGCTGGCCCTGGGTGCGCAGCGACTGACGCAACGCCTGAAGGCTGTGTTCATCACGGCATCGCTGCTGCCTTTCATCATCACGCCGGTGGTCGGTGCGCTGTCGATCAAGTGGCTGTTCCGCGATGACGGGCTGGTGCCGGCACTACTGGCCAACGTCGGCGTCAACCTGCACTGGATGGCGCAGGCCTGGTCGGCACAGCTGCTGATCGTGCTGTATGGCATCTGGCACGTCGTGCCCTTCGCCTTCATCGTGCTCTATGCGGGGCTGCAATCTGTGCCGCAGGATTCGCTGGAGGCGGCCACCATCGACGGCGCTTCGTCTCTGCAGAAGCTGCGCTTCGTGACCATCCCGCACCTGATGCCGCTGTTCGTGTTCATCACGCTGATCCAGCTGATGGACGCCTACCGCGTATTCGAGCCGGTGCTGGTGCTGACGCAAGGCGCCTTCACCACCAGCGTGCAATATCTGACCTACGAAATCCTGCTGTTGGAGAACAACCCGTACAAGGCCAGCGCCGCGGCCGTACTGACGGTGATGGGTATTCTGGTGCTGCTGGTGCCACTGCTGGTGCGCACCTGGCGTGAACAGCGCGGAGGGGCGTGATGAAGCGCTCACCCCACCCGCTTGGCACCTGGCTGATCTACGCCGCACTGGCGCTGTGGTTGCTGCTGGCCTCCGCGCCGATCCTGTGGACCGCTGTG
The DNA here is from genome assembly GCA_031419315.1 of Betaproteobacteria bacterium. Lineage (GTDB taxonomy): Bacteria > Pseudomonadota > Gammaproteobacteria > Burkholderiales > Burkholderiaceae_C > Rubrivivax. The sequence goes on along the minus strand of JANOKR010000212.1, from coordinate 10,584 downwards.
ATTTCGTTTCGGCAGTACGTCGATGCCTTCTCATCACCGGTGAAGTGGGTCGCGCCGTTCACCTTCGAGAACTACACGCGGTTGTGGATCGAGCGAGAGTTCTATCGCAACTTCTTCAACACCGCGGTGGTCACGATCGGTACGGTGACCATCTCGCTGACTGTGGGCTGCCTGGCCGGTTATGCCTTCTCGCGCTACCGTGGCGCGCTCGGTTTTTGGTTGCTGCTGGTAGCCCTGGTCTTTCGTGCGTTGCCGCACTCGACGCTGCTGCCCTCTTTCTTCACCATCTTCAACGCGCTGGGCATCAATAACTCCACCTTCACCTTGATCTTCGTGCTGGTGGCCATCAATCAGCCGTTCACGATCTGGATGCTGCGATCGTTTTTCGTCAACATCCCTCAGGAGCTTGACGAGGCGGCGCTGGTGGACGGTTGCACGCGCGCGCAGGCCTTTCGCCGCGTCATCGTGCCAGTGATGTGGCCCGGCATCGTGACCACGGGGCTGTTTAGCTTTTTGCTCGCCTACAACGATTTCCTGCTCAGCTCGGCGCTCACCAACGCCGCGTCGATGACCATGCCGGCGGCCATTGCCGGCGTCATCAAGGCCGAGAGCGAGGCACTGCTGATGCAGGGCGTGGCCGGCGCCGTGAGCATCACCTTGCCTCTGATCGTGCTGGTACTGGTCTTCCAGCGCCAGATCGTATCCGGGCTGACCCAGGGCGCGGTGAAGGGCTGAGCCGCCGCACTTACACCAACACAAGAGCGAATCGACATCGACGTGACCAACAATCAACTCAACAAGCAGATCGTCTGGTCGCTATGGCAAGCCTTGGACGACGTGGACCCTGGACGCGGCGATGCCGCGGCGCACGCTGCCCTTGCGCCCGGTCTGGCTTTCCATGGCCATGACCCGGTCAATCACTTGAACGGCGTGGACGCTTTCCTGCACGCCTTCTGGCACCCGTTGCGCCGATCGTTTCCGGACCTGCAGCGCCAGACGCACATCTTCATGGCAGGTGCATCCAATGGCCGCCGCGATGGCGACATGTCCAAGGACGGCCGCTTGTGGGTGGGCGGCACCGGCCTGATGACCGGCCGCTTCACGCAGGACTACCTTGGCATACCCGCCACGGGCCAGCGCGTCAGCCTGCGCTGGGGTGAGTTCTGCCGCGTCGAAGGCGGCCGCATTGTCGAAGTCTTCTTTCTGATCGACATGCTCGACCTGCTGCAGCAGGCCGGTCTGCAAGTGCTGCCTCCCTCGCGCGGACACGAAGGCATCTGGCCGGCACCGCGCGCAGCCGACGGCGTCATGCACGAGGCTCAAGATGCAGCCGTCAGCGCCTACAGCCTGGACCACATCTGGCGTTTCATCTATCAGGGCCTGGACCGTTACGACAAGAGCGACCTGCGCAGCATGGGCATGGCCAACTGGTTCGCACCCCGTGTGCATTGGTACGGGCCGGGCGGCATCGGGGCTTGCCTGAACTTCCACGAATTCGAAACTCTGCACCAGCGCCCCTGGCTCGTGGCCTTCCCGGATCGAGCGGTACAGGACCTGGACGCCCTGATTGCCGAGGGCGACTACAGCGGCGGGCCCGGCTGGGCCGGCGTCATCGCCACCCACAGCGGGCCCTACCAGGACCATCCCGCCACTGGGCGGCGTGTGCAGATCAACGGCATGGACTGGTGGAAACGCAGCGGCGAGCAGTACGTCGAGAACTGGGTGTTCGTCGACATGCTGCATCTGTTCCGGCAATTCGGGGTCGACCTGCTCGATCGTGCGCGCGAGCAAGCTGCCGCGGGGCGCGTTGCCCAGCCGTGATGCGGAGGCCATGACCGCGCTCGGCCATCTGGACTGGCTCGAAGCCGAGAGCATCCAGATCCTGCGTGAGGTGCTGGCTACCTGCGATCGTCCGGTGCTGTTGTACTCGATGGGCAAGGACTCGGCCACCTTGCTGCACCTGGCGCGCAAGGCCTTTCACCCTGCGCCGCTGCCGTTCCCGCTGCTGCACGTGGACACGACCTGGAAGTTCCGCGACATGTACGCGATGCGCGACCGCGTCGCCGCCGAGCCGGACGTGCGCTTGATCGTGCACACCAACCCCGAGGCGCAGGCGCAGGGCATCAACCCCTTCGACCACGGCTCGCAACACCACACCGATATCTGGAAGACCCAGGGCCTGATCCAGGCGCTGGACGCGCATGGCTTCGACGCCGCCATTGGTGGTGCGCGGCGTGATGAAGAGAAGAGCCGCGCCAAGGAACGCATCTTCTCCTTCCGCTCGCGTGCCCACCGCTGGGACCCGCGCCAGCAGCGCCCCGAGCTCTGGCACCTCTACAACACACGCAAGGCGCCGGGCGAGTCGATGCGGGTGTTTCCGCTGTCGAACTGGACCGAGCTCGACGTCTGGCTGTACGTGCAGCGCGAAGGCATACCGGTGGTGCCGCTGTACCTGGCGGCCGAAAGGCCGGTGGTGGCACGCAACGGCGCGCTGCTGATGGTGGACGACGAACGCTTCCGCTTGCGCCCGGGCGAAACCGTGCAGCCGCAGTGGGTGCGCTTTCGCACGCTGGGTTGTTATCCCCTGTCGGGCGCGGTGCCGTCGCGCGCGACGACGCTGCCCGAAGTCATCCTGGAGATGATCTCGGCCACCACCTCGGAGCGCCAGGGCCGCGTCATCGACCACGACGGTGCGGCGTCGATGGAACGCAAGAAGCAGGAGGGCTACTTTTGACCGCTTCCGACCCAGCCGACAGACTCACGCCGGCGCAGCAAGTGCAACGCTTCTTGGCGGCGCGAGAGTCCCAGGACCTGCTGCGCTTCATCACCTGCGGCAGCGTCGATGACGGCAAGAGCACGCTCATCGGCCGCCTGCTATGGGAGGCCGGTGCGCTGCACGAGGACGAACTCGCCACTCTGCAGGCCGACTCACTTCGCTCGGGCACGCGCGGCGACGCGATCGACTTCGCGCTGCTGCTCGACGGCCTGGCCGCCGAACGTGAACAGGCCATCACCATCGACGTCGCCTACCGCCATTTCGCCACCGCGCGCCGCCGCTTCATCGTGGCCGACACGCCAGGCCATGAGCAGTACACGCGCAACATGATCACCGGCGCATCGACGGCCGAACTGGCCGTGGTGCTGGTGGACGCGCGCAAGGGTCTGCTGCCACAGACGCGCCGGCACAGCTATCTGGTGGGGCTGCTGGGCATCCGCCATGTGGTGCTGGCCGTGAACAAGATGGACCTGGTGGACTACAGCCAGCAGGTCTTCGACGATATCTCCGTCGCCTACCAGACCCTCGCACAGAGCCTGGGCTTGGCCGAAGTGACTGCGATTCCTGTGGCTGGCGTGCACGGCGACAACGTGTGCACACCCAGTCCTCGCATGCCCTGGTACCGCGGCCCGACGCTGATGCAGCAATTGGAGACGGTGGCGCTCGACGGCGCGCGCCTCTTGGGCCTGCCGCTGCGCTTCCCGGTGCAGTGGGTCAACCGACCCAGTGCTGATTTTCGCGGCCTGGCCGGCACGCTGGCCGCTGGGACCGTGCGCGCCGGCGACCGCGTGCGGGTCATGCCCTCGGGGCAGCGCAGCACCGTGGCGCGCATCGTCACGCACGGCGGCGACCTGTCGGCCGCGTCGGCACCGGCCGCGGTGACGCTGCTGCTGGCCGACGACCTCGACGTGGCGCGCGGCGACGTGGTCTGCGCCGATGACTCGCCGGCCGAAGCGGCCTCGCAGTTCCAGGCCACCGTGGTGTGGATGGACCTGCAGCCGCTGCTGCGCGGGCGCAGTTATCTCTTGCGCATCGGCAGCGCCACGGCCACGGCCACGGTGACGCCCATTCGCCACCGCGTCGACATCCACACCCTGGCGCCGGTGGCGGCCGAGAAGCTGGAGCTCAACGAGATCGGTGAGGTCGAACTCGAGCTCGACCGCGCGATCGCCTTCGACCCCTACCGCAGAAACCGCGAGACCGGCGGCTTCATCCTCATCGACCGGGTGACCAACCTCACCGTCGGCGCCGGCATGCTGCACTTCGGGCTGCGCCGCGGCGATAACCTGCGCTGGCAGGACCTGGACGTCGACAAGGCGGCGCGGCGCCGGCTGAGCGGCCATGGCAGCGCGGTGGTGTGGCTGACGGGTCTCTCCGGTGCCGGCAAGTCGACCATTGCCAACCTGCTGGAAAAGCGCCTGCATGCGCAAGGCGTGCGCACCTACCTGCTCGATGGCGACAACGTGCGCCACGGTCTGAACAAGGACCTGGGCTTCACAGCGCAGGACCGCGTCGAGAACATTCGCCGCGTGGCCGAGGTGGCGCGGCTGATGGTGGACGCCGGCGTGGTGGTGATCGCTGCGCTGATCTCGCCCTTTCGCGCCGAGCGCCGCATGGCGCGCGAACTGCTGGCCGAGGGCGAATTCATCGAGGTCTTCGTCGACATCCCTCTGCAGCTGGCCGAGCAGCGCGACCCCAAGGGCTTGTATGCCAAGGCACGGCGCGGCGAGCTGAAGAATTTCACTGGCATCGACTCGGCCTATGAGGCGCCCGAGCACCCGGAGTTGACGCTGGACACCAGCCGTGTCGCGGCCGCCGCCGCCGCCGAGCAACTCGTGCAACACCTGCTACAGATGGGCGTGATCGCCCGGCAATGAAGAGGCCCACCCTCGTTGCAGTCGTATGCGACAGATCGAAACCAGCACCCTGGCGATGCCACCGCGCCTTGCACTCGCCTCACCGTCACCACGACCCTTCTCGACCCGGACCTGCAAATGACTCTATCCCCGAAGTCCGAATCGGCGCGCGACGCCTTGTTCGCACTGCAACTGGCCGCCTGCAAGGCCGATGTCTGGCGCCTGCTGCAGCGAATGCCCGGCGCCGACATGGACGCCGGGCTGTGCGAACAGGTGGCGCCAGACGCGCACTGGCACGTCTTCCACCCAATCAACGAGTTGGCCGGCACGCGAGCCGTGGTGGACCAGTTCTACGGCCCACTGCAGGCCGCCTTCCCGGACCTCGAACGCCGCATCGACCTCTTCTTCGCCGGGCAATGGACCAGCCCACCCGAAGGCGAGGTCGGCTACTCGCCGCCGCATGTGCGCGGTGAGGGCTGGTGGGCCACCGCCATGGGCCACTACATCGGCACGTTTCGCCAACCGTGGCTGGGCATCGCGGCCACTGGCCAGCCGGCGGTGCTGCGCTTTGGTGAGTTCTACCGCTGGCAGCCCAACCCCAGTGGCATCGGTGGTCAGATCACCGAAGCCCGAGTGCTGCTCGACATCGTTGATCTGGCGCGCCAGGCGGGCCGAAGCTTGCTTCCGCCGAGCCAAGGCTTGGATTGGCTCGTGCCTGGTCCTGCGCCGCACGACGGTCTGCTGCTCGGCCCCACCGATCGGTCGGTCGGCCAGGAGAGCATGCACCGCACGCTGGCGATGTTCAAAGGCTTGTTCGACTTCGACGGGGTGAACCTCGACTCCATGGGCATGGAGCGCTTCTGGCACCTGAACATGATGTGGTACGGGCCGTGCGGCATCGGCACAACGCGCGGCATCGACGGCTTTCAGCGCCACCACCAGAGGCCATTCCTGCACGCCTTTCCGGACCGCAAGGGCATGGGCCATCGCGCGCGCTTCGCCGAGGGCCCGTTCGTGGCCTCCACGGGCTGGCCCAGCGTCGGCGCCACACATGCCGGCGACTACCTGGGCGCACCGGCCACTCAGCGCCAGATCGGCATGCGCGTGGCCGATTGGTGGCGCTGCGACGGACGCTGGCTGACCGAGAACTGGGTTCTGATCGACCTGCCGCACCTGATGCTGCAGATGGATGTCGATCTGTTGGCGGCTCTGCGCGAGTGACTCATGGCATTGCATACCAATGCTCCGCAGAGTAAGGGTATCTCCCGCTTATGAAAATGTGTCGCTTCGATAGGATGCATACGTATGCAGTCTGCAATAGCTGGAATTGATCTGCCCGCAAGCGGCGGCAGTTGTGCCCGCCGAACCACACCACTGTCCAAGAACTGAAGGAGCGTTTCCGATGAAGCACCGCACCACTGGCCTGCAGGCCCTGACGCAGCGGACCGCGATTGCTGCGGCCATTGCGGCCATGTGCGGCCCTACGCTGGCAGCAGACGGGCCAACGCAGGAAATTGTGATCACGGCAACCAAGCGCGCAGAGAGCATCGGGCGAGTGCCGGTTGCAGTGACGGCAATCTCAGGGGAGGACCTGCAGGAGCGCGGCATCACCGACATCCTGTCGCTGGACAAGGCCGTGCCCGGCTTGAAGATCGCCAACGGTGGCAACGACCCATCCCCGATACTGCGCGGGGCTGGGACCGCGGGGACGACCGATATCGCGGTGCCCTTCTACGTTGACGGCATCTACCGCCCACGCAGCGGCCAGGGCCTGGCGAGCTACCTCGACCTAGAGCGGGTCGAGGTGCTGCGCGGGCCGCAGGGCACGCTCTTCGGCCGCAACACGTACGGCGGCCTGATCAACATCGTGCCCAAGCGGCCGTCCACCAAGGGCCTGGATGCGGGCGTTGCAGTGACCTTGGGCAACTACTCGCTGGTCAAGGGCGAGGGCTTCTTCAACGTGCCGCTGGGCCAGGATGTGGCCCTGCGTGTCACGGGCTCGACCGAGCAGCGCGACCCGTTCGTGCAGAACATTTTCAACCCCGGCGCGGGGCTGAAAGACGCGAACAACATCTATGCGCGTGCGCAATTGCTGTGGAAACCCGGCAACACGTTCAGCGCCAATCTCACGGTGACCACGTGGGAGGACACGGCCAACGGCAACGCCGACTACCAGTACAAGTGCCTGGGTGTACCGGTGAACGCGACGACACAGCAACTCGATGGCGTCAACGGTTTCATGGACCCGCGCTGTGGCACGCGCACCGGCTGGGCGGGTGGCCGACCGCAGGCGGGCAACATCAGCAACGGCGATGTATCCGCGCAGGCCATCGCCGACCCCTACAAGGTCGCGTTCGACTTCAAACCGCAGCGCAACATCAAGGAGGATTCGTTCTCGTTGCGGCTGGACTGGGAAGTGGCCGGTCACAGCGTGGCGCTGAATGCAGCGCAGTTCAAGTACCGCGAACTACGCCTGACCGACTCCGACCTGTCATCCAATCCTGCACTGGTCGCCGGCCAACTGACCAACTCCAAGGCGCACAGCGTTGAAGTGACGGTCAACTCGCTGGCCAGCGGCCCGCTCAAGTACACGCTGGGGGCCTACCTCTACGACGACTCTGCGGCCGGCGGCAACAATGGTGCCTTCCTATGGGGCTACACCTACACTTCGCCACAGAAACCGGCCTGGGCGAGTTGGCTCTATCAGGGCAACGGCGGCACGCGGTCGACGGCGCTGTACGGGCAGGCCAGCTACGCGCTGACCGACAAGCTGACCGGCTCCGTCGGGTTGCGCTCCAGCACCGACAAGCGCAAGTCGTACACCTTGAACGTCATTCAAAGCACGCGCAATGACGATCTGCCCAGCTACGGTGGCAGCCCGACCGTCAACAACGGCGAGGACCGCCACACCGACTGGCGCGCCAGCGCCCAGTACCAGCTGAACAAGGACACCATGTTCTACGTGTCCGGTGCCACCGGCTACATCGCCGGTGCCGTGCAGGCGGTGACGCAGAAGCTGCTCGATCCGCAGACGAACAAGACCTATGAACTGGGCGTGAAGTCCTCGCTTCTGGACGGCAAGCTGAAGGTCTACGCGGCCCTGTTCAACGCCGACTACAGCGGCCTGACCACGACCGTATTCGTACCGGTGGGCGCCGCAGGCACGATTCTGGCGCAGCAGGTGCCCGGGGGCAGCACACGGGCGCGAGGCCTGGAAGTCGAGGCCAAATGGGCCGCCACCGAGAATCTGAATCTGAGCCTCGGCCTGGCCGCCATCCGTTCGACGTTCAAGCGCTTCAACGTCAGCAACACGCTGGGCACAGCGGGCAGCGACTTCATCGATCCCGCGGGCAAGGGCTGGTTCATCATGGACGGCAAGAAGACCGCGTTCTCGCCCGACCTGACCCTCAGCCTGGGTGCCTCGTACTACATCGGCCTGGGCTCGTCGGGCTCGGTCACGCCTTCGGTCTTCGCGTTCTACACGAGCAGCTTTCGTGTCCTGAACCAGCCATTCTTCTTCGCTACCCAACCGGCCTACACGATGCTCGACCTTGCCGTAACCTGGGTCTCGCCGGGGGGCAGGCTCTCGGTGAAGGGCTACGTCAACAACGCCACCGACGAGGTCGTGAAGACGAGCGGCTCGGTGTTCAGCCGTGGGCGCGCGATGGCTGACTTCGGCCTGCCACGCAACATGGGCGCGCGCATGGCGTACAACTTCTGAGGCCGCCGCTTCGGGTCGCGGCGGCGTGGAGATGTCCGGGGTCGTAGACAATCCGATCTCATGGCGCGACCCGTTGATGAGATGTTGCTCAAGGCCCACCGGTTGCAGTTGCAGGGCCGGTTGGCCGACGCCGAACAGGGCTATCGGCGCGTGCTGGCCGCTGAACCACGCAACATCCACGCGCTGAACCTGCTGGGCATCATCTGCCTGCAGAGTGGCCGCGCTGAAGAGGCTGCCGCGTTGATCACCCAGGCCTTGGAGGTCGACGCCAATGACGCCGAGCCGCACGCCAACCTCGCGCTTTCCCTGAAGGAGTTGGGCCGGCTCGACGAAGCCGAGGCCTCGCTGCACCGCTCTTTGAGCCTGCAGCCGCGAAACCCCGTGGCCCTGAACAATCTCGGCAATCTGCAGGCCGAGTTGCACAAGCTCGACGCGGCCATTGGCAGCTTTCGCGCCGCGCTGCGGCTCGACGGCAACTACCCGCCCGCGCTGATCAACCTTTCGGCCGCGCTGCTGGCCAAGGGCCAGATCGAAGGGGCACGCGCCGCGGCACAACGCGCGGTGGAACTGGACGGTGCAGCGCCGCAAGCGCACAACGCACTGGGCGATGTGCAGCTCAAGCTCGCCCGGCACGAGGCCGCGGCAGCCAGCTTTTCTCGTGCGCTCGCATTGCACGCGCAGGACGTGGACGCATGCATCGGGCTGTCAGCGGCGCTCAAGGAACTGGGCGACATGGCCCGTGCCGAGGCCTTGCTGCGTGAGGTGGTCCGACTCCAGCCGCGCCACGCATCGGCGCTGAACAGCCTGGGCGTGTTGCTCGAACAGAGTGGCGACACGATCGGCGCGGCGGGGGCGTTCCGATCCGCGATTGCGGCCAACCCGCGCTTCGCCAATGCGCACTACCAACTTGCTCAGCTCAAAGGCGAGCGGCTCAGTGAAGCCGAAGTCGCGGCCATCGATGCACTGTACGACGAGCCGGGATTGCCCGACGCACTGCGTGCACCCCTGGCATTCGCCCAGGCCTGTGTGCACGACAAGGCTCGTGCCTACGAGCGCTCGCTGCAGCACCTGTTGGTGGGCCACGCGATCAAGGCACGCGAGAACCCCTATGACGATATCAAGGTAATGGCGTACCACCGCCGCCTCGAGGCGGCGTATCGCATGGCGTCGCCAGCTCCGGGGCACGACCTGCCCCAGCCCCAACCCGTGTTTGTGCTCGGTATGCCCCGCTCGGGCACCTCACTTACCGAGCAGATTCTGGCCAGCCATCCCGAGGTCGCCGGCGCGGGCGAACTGGGGCTGATGGAAGACACCGCCGTCGAAGCCGCGCGCCTGACAGGCGGCGAGTTCCCAGAATGCGTGCCGCGCCTGACCGAGGCGCAATGCCGCCACCTGGGCGAGTTCTATCGCCAAGCCTTGCTCAGGCGGGCCCGAGCCGCCCGCTGGGTGGTGGACAAGACGCCGATGAACTTCCAGTACATCGGTTTCATCGCCACAATCTTGCCCGGCGCGCGCGTCATCCACTGCCGGCGCGAGCCGATGGACAACTGCCTGTCCATCTTCAAACTGCCCTTCGAGACCGCCCATACCTACGCGCACGATCTGACTTCCTTGGGTCGCTACTACCGCCACTACACGGCTTTGATGGCGCACTGGCAGCGTGTCGCCCCTGACCGAATGATGACCGTGCAGTACGAGGACTTGGTGGACAAGCTAGAGGCCCAAACGGCGCGGATAGTGCAGTTTCTAGGCCTCGAGCCCGACGCCAGGATGCTGGAGTTCTACAAGACTGAGCGCGTGGTGAAGACACCCAGCGCCAGCCAGGTGCGACAGCCGATCTACCGCGATTCGGTGCGAGCGTGGCGGCGCTATGGCCAAGCGCTGCGGCCGCTGGCTGACGCACTCGAGGTGCCCTGGTCTGAAGCGGGATGACCGCGCGAGCAAGGCCGCAATGGCCTGCACGGCTGGCGAATGCAGAAGTGATTTCGCTGCTCTGAATCGACAGCGCGCGTGGACCTCGCCCGGTTGAGCTACAGCCTGGTCAGGCCAACGGGCCTGCAGGAATCCCGGGGCGATTCAATCTTGCGCTTCTGGACGGCGTCAATCAGGATGGCCGGTAAAACGACATTCATCTTGGCCGGTTGGACGGGGATGAATGTCGCTGGTTATTGGGTCAAGTAGTTGGCTCCTTGGGCTGGTTGTCGTTGTCGCTGGATGGTTGACGTTTGCGC
>JANOKR010000211.1:0-8969 GCA_031419315.1 Betaproteobacteria bacterium | reverse complement strand
GCCGACGCGGGCCAGCATCTCTTGCGCGGCAGCGCGTGCGTCGGTAACCGATTCACGCCGGATGAGCAGCGGCATCGCTACGTTGTCCAGCGCGCTCAACTCCGGCAGCAGGTGGTGGAACTGGTACACAAAACCGAGGTGCCGGTTGCGCCACAGGCCCTGCTCGGCGGGGTTCAAGTCGGCAAAATCGCGGCCCATCAATTGCACCCGGCCGGCGCTTGGTGCATCGAGCCCGCCGAGCAAATGCAGCAGCGTGCTCTTGCCCGCACCCGAAGGCCCGACGACGGCCAGCGTCTGGCCGCGACGCACTTGCAGGTTGACGCCGCGCAGCACGGTGACGTCGAGGGCATCGACCCCGCTGCCTTCAACAAAACGCTTGTGCAGATCGAAGGCTTCGAGGACCACGACCGGCGCTGTGTCGGGCACCGTATCGGGCGCACGATCAGACACCCGGTCAGCCGCCCGACCTGGCCTGAGGTCAGCGGCATCGTCACTCATAACGCAGCGCCTCGGCCGGGTTGACGCGGCTGGCACGCCAGCTCGGGTAGATCGTGGCCAGGAAGGCCAGCGCCAGCGAGATCAGCGCCACCGGCACGATGTCGGCCGCCAGCGGCTCGCTCGGCATGCGCGTGATGAGGTAGATGCTGCCGGGCAAAAACGCCATCCCCAGCGCACGTTCAATGGCCGGCACGATGACGTCGATATTGAAGGCCACCGCCAAGCCCAGCGCGACACCCGACAGCGTGCCGATGATCCCGGCCAGCGCGCCCTGGACGACAAAGATCGCCATGATCGAACGCGGGCTCGCACCCAGCGTGCGCAGGATCGCGATATCGGCGGCCTTGTCGGTGACCGTCATCACCAGCGTCGAGACCAGGTTGAACGCCGCCACCGCAACGATCAGCGTCAGGATGATGAACATCAGCCGCTTTTCGATCTGTACCGCGTCGTACCAGTTGCGGTTGGTGCGCGTCCAGTCGCGCACCACCAGGCCGGGCGGCAACTGTGCCGTCAACTCCGCCGCTACCACCCGCGCCTGCTGCACATCGGCCAGCCGCAGTTGCACGCCGGTCGGGCCTTCGACGCGGAACAGCCGCGCCGCGTCGTCGACATGGATCAAAGCCAGCCCGCTGTCGTACTCGTAATGCCCGGCCTCGAAGGTGCCGACCAGCGTGAACTGTTTCAAGCGCGGCACGACACCGGCCGGTGTGAGCTGCCCACCCGGCGACACGATCGTCACCTTGTCGCCCGGCAGCACCTGCAAGGCGCGTGCGAGTTCGACCCCGAGCACGATATTCCAGGCGCCTGGCGTCAGCGTCTCAAGCAGCTTGCGCTGGCTGCGGCCGATATCGGTGACGCCGGCTTCTTCGGCCGGCGAGATGCCCCGCACCACCGCGCCGCGCATCTCTTCGCCGCGGGTCATCAACACCTGCGCGGAGATAAAAGGCGCGCCGGCCTTGACCTGCGGGTTGGCAGCGGCCGCGGCCGCCGTGGCGCGCCAGTCGTCGAGCGCCGTGCCTTGCGCGCTGAAGACCTCGACATGCGGGATCACGCTCAACATGCGGTCGCGCACCTCTTTCTGGAAGCCGTTCATCACCGACAGCACGATGATCAACGCGGCGACACCGAGCGCGATGCCGAGCATCGACACGCCGGAGATGAAAGAGATAAAACCGTTGCGCCGCCCGCTGCGCCCGGCGCGGGTATAGCGCCAGCCGACTTGCCACTCGAAGGGCATGCGATCAAAGAAACTCATTGGGGCCGGATGCTACCGGACTCGATCGCTCGGGGGCTGTCGGGCTTTGGATCGGGCCGCCGGGATAATCAACCGCCATGGCGGCGCCGCACCTGATCGTCCCTTTTGCTTCAGTGCTGCCCGAAGCCGCGCTGGCGGCGCAGCGCGATCTGGTGTTGCCCAATACCAGCGCCTTGCTCGCCGCATTGACCGAATCGGCACGCGACAGCGCTGACGAACTCAGCCTGACGCCACCGCACGAACGCGCGCTGGCGCGGGCCATCGGGCTGACCGGCGCCGACGGCCAGCTGCCGCTGGCCGCGGTGTTCGCGGCGCGTGCCGGCAGCGGGACTACCAACGAACAGGCGGCCTCCGCCTGGGGCCTGCTGACACCCGCGCATTGGCGCCTGGGCACCGACCAGATCGGCATGACCGACCCCGACGCTTTGGGCCTCGACGAGCCGATGTCGCGCGCGCTGCTCGATGCGGTGCGCGAGCTGTTCGAGAGCGAAGGTTTTGGGCTGCACTACCAGCACCCGACGGCCTGGCTCGCCACGCACCCGGTGCTTGCCGGGTTGCCGAGTGCGTCACTCGACCGTGTCATCGGCCGCAACGTCGACCGCTGGCTGCCGGCCGACGCCAACGCGCGCCTGGTTCGGCGTTTGCAGAATGAAGTCCAGATGCTGCTCTACACCCATCCAATCAATGCCGAGCGCGAAGGCCGCGGCGCGGTGCCGGTGAACTCTTTCTGGCTCAGCGGCTGCGGCGCGGCGGCGCCATTCGACTGGCCGGCTTCTCTACAGCTCGACACGAGCCTGCGTTCATCCGCACTCAACGAAGACTGGTTCGGCTGGGGCCGCGCTTGGGCCGCGCTGGACGCCGGGCCGATGGCCACGTTGCTGGCCAGCCTGCGCCGTGGTGAATCGGTGCGGCTGACGCTGTGTGGCGAACGCGCCGCGGTCGAGTTCAGCGCCCAGCCGCGCGGCTTGATGCAGCGCCTGCGGGCATCGATCTCGCGGCCCGATCTGCCGGCGCTGTTGGGCAGCCTGTGAGCCAGGCGCCACGCATCGAAACCCGCGAGACCGCGCCGCGCTCGGCATTCATGCTCGAGCAGGCGGGGGTGCATCCGCTGCTTGCGCGCCTGCTGTCTGCGCGCGGCGTGCGCTCGACCGAAGAGATCGACGACGGCTTGCAGCATCTGCTGCCGCCGCTGCAGATGAAGGGCTGCGCCGACGCAGCGCTGCTGCTCGCCGATGCCATCGAGCAGCAGCGCCGCATGATTGTTGTCGCCGACTACGACTGTGACGGCGCCACGGCCTGCGCGGTGGCGCTGCGCGGCCTGGTCATGCTCGGCGCGCGCCGCGCCGATGTCGGCTATGTCGTGCCCGACCGTGCGGTGCATGGTTATGGCCTGACGCCCGCAATCGTCGACCTGGCGCTGGCGCAAAAGCCGGCGCTCTTGATCACCGTCGACAACGGCATCGCCAGCCTGGCCGGTGTCGCCCATGCGCGTGCCAGCGGCCTGGACGTGCTCGTCACTGACCACCACCTGCCGGCGCTGGTGGATGACGAGATCGTGCTGCCCGACGCGAATGTCATCGTCAACCCGAACCAGCCCGGCGACGCGTTTGTGAGCAAGGCCATCGCCGGCGTCGGCGTGATGTTCTATGTGCTGCTCGCGCTGCGCGCCGAGCTGCGCACACGCGGGCGTTTTGAGGCTGAAGCGCAGCCGCGGCTGGACGCCTTGCTCGACCTCGTCGCGCTGGGCACGGTGGCCGATGTCGTCAGGCTCGACGCCAACAACCGCCGCCTCGTGGCGCAGGGCCTCAAGCGCATCCGCAGCGGGCGCATGCAAGCCGGGGTCGCGGCGCTGTTCGCGGCGGCAGGTCGGCAGCCACAGCGCGCGGCGGCGTTTGACTTCGGCTTCGCGCTCGGGCCGCGCATCAACGCCGCCGGGCGCCTGGCCGATATGACGCTGGGCATTGAATGCCTGCTCACCGACGACCCCGCGCGTGCGGCAGAGTTGGCCGGCCAGCTCGATGCGATCAACCGCGAGCGCCGCGAGGTCGAAGCCGGCATGCGGGAGCAGGCCGAAGTCTTGCTGGAGCGCCTGATGCCGGGCGCTGACGACGCTGTGCCGGCAGCAGTCAGCCTGTTCGACCCCGGCTTTCACGAAGGCGTGGTCGGCATCGTCGCCGGCCGCCTGAAAGACCGCCTGCACCGGCCGACCTTTGTTTTTGCGCGCGGCGGCGATGGCCTGCTCAAAGGCAGCGGCCGCTCGATCCCGGGTTTTCACTTGCGCGACGCGCTCGACCTGGTGAGCAAGCGCGCGCCCGGTGTGCTGATCCGATTCGGCGGCCACGCGATGGCTGCCGGCGCGACGATCGAGCCCGATGCCTTTGGGCGCTTCGACACGGCTTTGCAGGCCGTCGCCACCGAGTGGCTCGATGCTGCGGCCTTGCAGCGCACACTGCGCACCGACGGCCCGCTTGAGTTGCAGTGGTTCAACACCGAGACCGCGGCCCTGCTCGACGGCCAGGTCTGGGGCCAGGGTTTCGAGGCACCGCTGTTCTTCGACCGCGTGCAGGTGGTGCAGCAGCGCCTGGTCGGCGAGAAGCACCTCAAGTTGCGCGTTAGGCATCTCGGCACCGTGCGCGATGCGATCTGGTTCGGCCGCACCGAGCCGCTCGCCGACGACGTCCGCCTGGCCTATCGGCTGCAGCTCGACGAATGGAACGGCCAGCAGCGCCTACAGATGGTGGTCGAGGCGGTGGCGGTGTAGCGGCGCGCTCTGTCGCGCCGCTGGCAACGCGCGCCGGTGGCGCCGGTTGCGACTGCGATCGCGGTCGCAGTCGCTGTCGCGGTTGCGCTTGCTTTCAGCTGCTGCCAACGGCACCGGCGCGGGCGGCGTATCGTTGGGGAATGCAGCCATCGACCGGCGCTTCTACCGGCACACGCACCCAGCGACGGTGGCTCGCCGCCGCGGCCGCGGTGCTTGCAGCTGCCGCCTGCGGCGGGGGCGATCCGGCGCCGAGCCCACTGCCTCCACCGCCACCACCACCGCCACCGCCACCGGCAGCATCCGGCCCACCGGTCGCGGTGACTTTCACGTCCGGCCTGGCGAATCCCTGGGGCCTGGCCTTTTTGCCCGACGGCTCGATGCTCGTCACCGAGCGCGCCGGCCGGCTGCGCCACATCAGCGCCGATGGCGCCACGTTGTCGGCGCCGATCAGCGGCCTGCCGGCAATCGCCGTTGGCGGCCAGGGCGGCCTGTTCGACATCGCCATCGATGCCGACTTTGCCAACAACCGCCGCGTTTATGTCAGCTTTGCCGAACCGGGCAGCGGCGCCGATGTCGGGCGCAACGGCACGGCGGTGCTGCGCGCCGAACTGAGTTCGGACCGCAGCGCCTTGGGCAATGTGCAGGTGATCTTTCGGCAAAGCCCGAAGTCAAACAGCAGCGCACATTTTGGCGGCCGCATCGTGCTCGCGCCGGGCGGCATTTTGTTCGTCACGCTGGGTGAGCGCAGCAGCGAAAGTGCGCGCGCGCAGGATCTCGGCGCCGGGCATGGCAAGGTCATGCGCATCCTGTCCGACGGCACGCTGCCGCCGGGCAACCCCTTTGCCGGCACCGCTGGCGCGCAGGCGGCGATCTACTCGTATGGCCACCGCAACCCGCAGGGTGCGGCGCTGCATCCGACCACCGGCGAGTTGTGGACTGTCGAACATGGCCCGCAGGGCGGCGACGAGATCAACCGCATCCGCGCCGGACTGAACTACGGCTGGCCGCGGGTCAGTTATGGCTGCGACTACGGCAGCCCGATCGGCAATTGCACGCCGGTAGGCGGCGCGTCCACCGGCGCCGGTTTCGAGCCGCCGGTGAGCTACTGGGTGCCGACGTCAATCGCGCCCAGCGGGCTGGTTTTTTATACCGGTGACAGGTTTCCCGAGTGGCGCGGCGACTTGTTTGTCGGCGCGCTGGCCGGCCAGGCGCTGTGGCGGCTGACCATGAATGGCAATGAAGTGGTCAACCGCGAAGCGCTCTTCACCGCGCTCGGCGAGCGCATCCGCGATGTCCGCCAGGGCCCTGACGGCTGGCTCTACCTGCTCACCGACAGCAGCGCCGGGCGCATCGTGCGCATCCAGCGCTGACGGGTGCTCACGGCGGCCAGGCCGAGCAGCCACAGCCACACCAGCGCCGGCTCGGGCACCACCTGCACGACCTTGCCGCTGGCGTAGTCAACGAGAAAAAGCTCGCCGCCGGCACCGCTGCCAAATGACGCGACGCGGCTCAGCGCACCGGCCTGGCCGGCGTCGAGCAAGGCGGTCAACTCGGTGGCGTCGGCGATCGACGCCGGCACGGCATTCGCCGGTGCCGACCAGATGCGGCCGCTGATGTAGTCGGCAAAAACCAGCTGGCCATCGAGGCCGGAGTTGCCACCGCGAACCACCGGCCCGCCGACGATGGCGCCGCCCCAACTGCGGCCGTAGTCGAAGACCGGCTCGACGAGCCCGGCCACCGCCGGGTCGCTGACCCCGGGCGTCGCGATCCTGCCTTCACGCAGGCGCCAGCCGAAGTTCTGCCCGCCGTTGCTGCTGCCGGCGATGAAGTTCATTTCTTCGCGCGACCGGTCGCCGACATCAGCCAGCCAGAGGTCGCCGGTCAGCGGGTCGAAGCCGCCACGCCAGGGGTTGCGCAGGCCGAGCGCAAAAATCTCGCCGCGCACGCTCGCGACACCGGCAAAGGGGTTGCCCGCCGGTACGGCGTAGTTGCGCTGCGCATCGGCCGGGAAATCGTCGCCGTTGATATTCACGCGCAGCAGCTTGCCGAAGAGGTTGCTGAGCAGTTGTGCGTTGCCGCTGGTCTGGCCATCGCCGCTGGTGATGAAGAGGTGGTCGTTGTCACCGGGCTTGAAGCCGATCCAGCCGCCCTTGTGATACGCCGCGCCGCTGAACTGCGCGATGCGCAGCACCTCGACCCGGCTCGCCGCATCCGCCAGCGACGGGTTGGCCGCACTCGTGCGATAGCTGGCGACCACCGTGTCCTTGGAAACGGCGTCGGTGTAGTCGACAAAAAACCGCCGGTGGCCGGGTGACGTGGGGTCGGCGTAACCGGGGTCGAAAGCCATGCCGAGCAGGCCACGCTCGCCTTCGGTATCCACCGCGAGCGACAAGAAGGTGCTCGTGCTGCCACCCTGCACGACCTTGATCGTGCCGCCCTTTTCGCCGATGAAGACCCGCCCGTCGGCGACCGGCGCGGTGGCCAACAGTGGCGCGTTCAAGCCGGCCGCAACAAGCCGCGTGTCGATGCCGGCGCTGGCGTCGACGGTGAGCCCCAAGCCGACCAACGCCGCCGCACTTGCCACCACACGCGCGGCCACCCTACGAAGCTGGAACATGCAGATCTCCCCGGCAAAGATGTGATTGCACCAACAATAGAACTTCGAGCGCGACATTTCCAGGCTTCATTGGCCTCAGGTTCGCCAGCGCGCTGATGTACCCGCATCCCGCCGCGGGTTGTTGCGATGCGCGAGGCAGCTGAGACGGCGCGGTGGTAAAAGTCGCGCATGACCTACCGCACCCGCACCCGCACCCGCACCCGCACCCGCATCATCAGCGCTTTTTTGTTTGTATCGCTGGCCGCGCTGCCTGCGGCGCAGGCTGCCGAGCCCCGCGCGGTGACGGTGGTGCGCGGCCTCGTCAGCCCCTGGGCACTGGCATTTTTACCCGACGGCCGGATGCTCGTCACCGAGCGGCCGGGGCGGCTGCGCATCGTCACTGCCGACGGCAAGTTGAGTGAGCTGGTGCCGGGTCTGCCCGCGGTGGTGGCCACCGGCCAATGTGGGTTGCTGGATGTCGCCGTCGATCCGAAATTTGCCGACAACCAGCGCATTTACTGGTCCTTTGCCGAAGCGGCAGAAGGCGGCGCGGCCGGCAACGGCACGGCAGTCGCCCGCGGCCGGCTGGACGACAAAAACCGGCTCGTTGATGTGCAGGTCATCTTTCGCCAGATGCCCAAGGTGTCGAGCTCGCTGCACTGCGGGTCACGCATTGTCTTTGGCCGCGACGGCCGTCTGCTGGTCGGGCTGGGCGACCGCTTTTCGCGCAAGGACGATGCCCAGACTCTGGACAACCATCTCGGCAAAGTCGTGCGCATCGACGCCGATGGCCGCGCCCCGGCGGACAACCCTTTTGTGGCCACCGCCGGCGCGCTGCCCGAAGTCTTCAGCCGCGGCCACCGCAATATCCAGGGCCTGGCACTGCATCCACAAAGCGGCGAACTCTGGGCCAGTGAACATGGGCCGCAGGGCGGTGACGAGATCAATGTTGTTGACGCCGGGCGCAACTACGGCTGGCCGCTGCTGACCTATGGCCGCAACTACGGCAGCGGCACGCGTATCGGCGACGAAGGCCCGAAGGCCGGCTTCGAGCAGCCGCTGAAGTGGTGGCTGCCGACCTCGATCGCACCCAGCGGCCTGGCCTTCGTGACCAGCGACCGCTACCCGGGCTGGAAGGGCAGCCTGCTCGTCGGCGCGCTGCGCGGCCAGATGCTGGTGCGGCTGTTGCTTGATGGCCGCAAGGTGGTTGCCGAGGAGCGGCTGCTCTCTTTGTTGAACGTGCGGATTCGGGATGTGCGGCAGGGGCCGGACGGGTTTGTCTATATCGTGACGGAGGGGGCGGATGGGCAGGTGATGCGGCTCGAGCCCTGACCGGGGGATCTTTTTTTGCCCTGCGGGCGGCTTGTTCGTTCGTTCTTGGCGAAGTGTTTGCTAGGTTTGTTGGTGGCTGCCGCCGGCCGGGTGTCGCCCCGGCGGGCGAGTCACTTTCTTTGCTGGTGCAAAGAAAGTAACCCAAGAAAGCACCTCAATACGATTTGGCTTGCTGGCCACGGGCGCTGCGCGCCGTGCAATTGCACAGGACTTGAATCGCGCGCATGGGCGCGCTCAAAGGCCATTGCTCTCACAGTCTGACCGGGTCAAAGGCGCGAAACGCCCGGTAGGCACCTGGCTGTTTGCGCCGACACCATCACTGGTGCGGCGCGCGCTCATGCGCGCGATGTGCATCCCGACAGCGAGCCGGAGCGCAGCGAGCGGGCACAGCGAGCGAGATCGTATTCAGGGGCTTTCTTGGGTTACTTTCTTTGCACCAGCAAAGAAAGTGACTCGCCCGCCGGGGCGAGACCCGGCCGGCGGCGGCCATCGACAAACACCAGTCCCAATTCGCCAAGAACCAC
>JANOKR010000210.1:0-1780 GCA_031419315.1 Betaproteobacteria bacterium | reverse complement strand
ACACGTCAAGAAGAAATGACGCCCCCAATCGCAGCGGTCGCCTTGGGGCTGAGGCCGGACACAGCCAGTCCCTGCGGACTGGCTGTCGCCTGCCGAAGGACTGCGGCCTCTGGCCGCAGGCGGCCCGGCGCGGCGGCCCGGCTCGCTCATTTGTAGTGCACCCGACGGTCGAGCACAAAAAACTGGACCAGCGCCACCGTGCCGAGCACAACCAGCAGCACCATCGTCAGCGCCGCCGCATAACCGCTGTCCCAATATCGGAAGCCGACTTCGTAGAGATGAAAGAGCAGCAGCGTCGATGCGTTGTCGGGCCCGCCCCGCGTGAGCACGACGATGTGGTCGACCATGCGCACCGCGTTGATGACCGCGTTGACCATCACAAAGAGGGTCGTCGGCATCAGCAGCGGCCATTGCACGCGGCGGAAAAAATACCAGCGTGATGCACCTTCGATCGACGCCGCTTCGCGCAGGCTGGGGTTCAGGCCTTGCAGCGCGGCGAGATAGAAGATCATGAAAAAGCCGGCCTCCTTCCACACCGCGACCACCGTCACCGCAGCGAGCGCGGTGCGCTGGTCGCCGAGCCAGTTTTGCGAAGGCGCGCCGAACAGGCCGCCGATCTGCTCGAGCAGGCCATAACCCGGGGTGTAGAAAAAGAGCCAGATATTGGCCACCGCGACCATCGGCAGCACCGTCGGCGTGAAATACGCCATGCGCAAAAAACCGCGGCCGGCGATGCGCTCGTTGACCCACAACGCCATCAGCAACGCCAGGCCGATCGACAGCGGAATCGTCGCCAGCGCAAACCACAGATTGTTCGTCGCTGCTTTCCAGAACACCGGGTCGGCGGCCATCTGCTGGTAATTTTCGAGCCCGACCCTGACCGCCGGCCGCGCGCCTTTGGGCGTCGAATAGAAGCTGTCGATCAGCGAGGCGACGGCCGGGAAATGGGTGAACGCCACCAGCAGCACGAAGGCCGGCAGCAGCAGCAGGTAGGCGTGCAGCGCCTGCTGGCCGGACCCGCGCGCTGGCATCGACAAGGGCGGCTGCCTACTTGAAGCTGCGCAGCAGGCGGTCGGCCTCGGCCTGCGCGTCTTTCATCGCCTGCGCCGCGCTTTTGCTGCCGGTCAGCGCGGCCTGCAAGCCGTCGTTGAGCGCCTTCGTCACACGCTGGTTGTCATGCGTCGAAAACTCGGCCAGCGCAAACGGCAACTGGTCGCGTGCGACCAGCGCCGGCGCAAAGTCGCGGCCGTATTTGCGCAACGCATCGGTGCCGTAGGCGGCTTCGCTGATCGCGACATAACCGGTGTCCATGCTCCACTTGGCCGCACGCTCGGGCTGGGTGATCCATTTGGCGAACTTGAATGCCGCTTCTTGCTGCGCCGGCGTGGCCTTCTTGAAGATGTAGAAATTGCCGCCGCCGGTGGGCGAGCCGCGACGTTTGCCGGCCGGCAGCATCGCCACGCCGAAATCGAACTTGGCGTTGTTGCGCACATTCGTCAGGTTGCCGGTGGTGGTCCACATCATCGCCACCTTCTTCTCAAAAAAGTCCTTCGGCGTCGTGCCCCATTCGACGATGCCGCTCGGATGCACACCCTGTTTGGTCAGATCGATCCAGTACTGCAAGGCCTCGATCACCGCCGGGTCGTCGAACTTGACGGCGCTGCCGGTGTCGTTGGCCATCGCGACGCCGTTCTGGATCGCCAGGCCCTGGAACAGCCAATACGGGAAGCCGCTTGACGGGATCTGGACGCCGTATTGCGTGACCTTGCCAGCGCTGTCC
>JANOKR010000209.1:0-3328 GCA_031419315.1 Betaproteobacteria bacterium | reverse complement strand
ACATGCTCAAGGTCGCACTCGACGGCGCCGTGGTCGAGCCGGCACCCGCTGAAGGCCGCGCGCCGATCAGCGGCAGCACGCTCGAAGAACTGGCGCGCCAATATGTGCTGGCGACCAACGTCATCGGCCGGCTCACCAACTGGATGGATGTCGAAGCGCTGCGCGCCATCGCCGATGGCCTGGGGCTGAACCTGGACAGCCTGGCGCAAGCCGAAGCCAGCGCGGTGGCGCTGGCCGGCGCGCTGCACGATGCTGAAGTCGTCGCCGAATACGACAGCCGCAGCGACAAACATCTGCTGCGCATCAGTCGGCGCCACCATGGCAACGTCAAGAGCAGCGTCATCACGGCCGACTTCGTGCATGGTGCCGACTACGAAGCGCTGGCCCGCGCCGGTGTCACCTTCAAGGGCCTGCTCGGGCCCGACGCCGTGGTCAAACGCGGTGAAGGCGAGCGCCAGAAAGAACACAAGGTCGGCGACTTCCGCGCCGCGATGGCCTGGCTCATCGGCCAGGCCGAAAACGGTGTCGGCCGTCAGCGCTACAAAGGCCTGGGCGAAATGAACCCGATGCATTTGTGGGAAACGACGATGGACCCCACCGTGCGCCGCCTGCTGCGGGTGCAGATCGACGACGCGATCGAAGCTGACCGCGTCTTCACGATGTTGATGGGCGACGAGGTCGAGCCGCGCCGCAACTTCATCGAAAGCAATGCGCTAAGGGCGGGCAATATCGACGTCTGAGCACCGGGCCTCAGCGCAAATCCGCTGCGCCGATTGAGCCGCCGCAGCGGTGTCGCTCGATCAGCGCCACCTTGCGCAGCGCGCTGCGGGCCCGGGCAGCCCGGCGGCCGCACCGCTGGCCGTCAGGCCGGCAGCAGGGCGCCGGTGGCTGATGCACCCTTACGCCGGCGGTGCCATGCAGCGACGCCGGCCAGGCCCAGGCCGAACATCAACCAGGTCTGCGGTTCGGGCACCACCGGGGTCAGCGGCAGGTCGGTCAGGTTCAGCGTTTGCCCCGCCAGGAACAGGCCGAACACGGCCTGCGGATCACCCTGGAACGATCTCACCTGGCCGGCGGCAAGATTCCACGCGGCGACGATCGGGTCACCGGCCGTGCCGTCGGCCTTCTGCGGCGTGTAGGTCAAGGTGATCTTTTCCAGCGGCATCATCGTCACATTGGTAGTCAGCCGGTCCTCACCGCCCGACCCCCCCATGGACAGGCTGGAAATCAAAATGTCGTCGAAGCGTATCGTCAGGAAGACAAACGGATTGGCACCGCGCTTGCGCACGCTCAAGACCGCATTGTCGAAGTGGGTGCCGCCGGCCAGGCCAAGGAACAACGTTGGGATCGCCGAGTCGATATATTGCGTCCAACTCAAGTCCTGGAAGCTCGCCTTGCCCGGCTGCCCGCCCACGCTGGAATTGGAAACCCCCCAAGACCAGGCCAGGACATCCGAGGCGCCCTTGAACTCCTTGTCGGTCGTCTCGCCGTTGATGGTGCTGATCTGCATGTACATGTCGACCGCCGCGACGGCCGGCGTGGCGACCAGCAGGCCGGACAGGGTGGACAGCACCAGCAGGGCCTTTGCGGCCGGGGTCAGGCGAAAGTTGGTTTGCATGGCAGGCTCATCGGGTGATTGAAGATGGAAATGAACTTAGCCCGCGAGGCGTGAAATGCTCCTCAGGAAATCAAGCAACCCCCCACATTCGAGGGGTTGCCGCCTGATGCGCTGACATGCGGGCATCAATGACGGAATGGCAGCCGTTTCTCGGCCCAGCGCGCCTTCAAGACCCGCACCTGGTCGCGGCGGGTTCAGGGCGGTGTTGGTAGCGGCGCGTGTGGCGCGTGCTGCGCCTGGGCGCTGACCAGCCAGCCCTGCACCGGTTGGCCGGCTTCCTGGCGCAGCACGACCGACACCAGTTCGGCGGCTTGCCAGCCCGCCGCAAGCAGCCAGCGCTCGACTGCTTCGTGGTCGTGGGCGTAGCGGCCATGATGCTGCAGCCGATAGCCTTCGGGCGCCGGTTCGTCCGGCGAGTCCAGCGCGCTCGGCGCGTCCAGTGCCTCGAGCGTGAATACCAACCAACCGCCGGGCAAGACAGCGCGCCGCGCCGCGGTCAGCACCGGCTGCAGCGCGCCCAGATAACACAGCGTATCGGCCGAGACAATCAAGTCGAATCGCGCCGCGCTGCCGGCCAACCAGGCGCCAATCTCGCCCTGCTCGAGATGGTCGTAGATGCCACGCGGGCGCGCGCGGTCGAGCATGCCGGGCGAGAGGTCGACGCCCGTCAGCTCGCGCGCCCAGGGCCGCAGCAGCGGGCCGCACAACCCCGTGCCGCATCCGGCGTCGAGCACGACTCGCCGGCCGTCGGGATCGCCGAGCCGGCGTTGCAGCACTGCCGCGCAGAGGGCGGGCGCCCGGTAGCCCAGGTTGGCCAGCGTGGCGTCAAAACTGGCCGCGAACTTGTCGAAGACCTCGACCACATAAGCGTCCGATGCGCGTTCGGGCACGTTCTCGCCGGTCACCGCCGCCAGGTGGTGCCGCGCCTGCGGGTCATCGGGGCACAACGCGAGCCAACCGGCGAACAACTGCGCGGCCATGTCGCGCCGGCCGCAGCGCGCGTAGAGCGCGCCCAACACGCGGCGCGAGCGCGGGTCGTCGGGGTTGAGTTCGATGGCACGCACGCCAGCTGCCATCGCCTCGTCGATGCGGCCCCGCTGGGCCAGCACCACCGCGAGATTGGCAAACGCGTCGCCGAATTCTGGCGCCCGGCTGATGGCCTCGCGCAGCACGACCTCGGCTTCCTGCAACTGGCCGTTCTGGCGCAGCAGGCAGCCCAGGTTGTTGCGCACCTCGACATTGCCGGGTTCCAGCGCCAGGCAGCGCTGGTAGGCCGCTGCCGCGTCGCCAGGTTGCTGCTGGACCAGCAGCATGTTGCCGAAATTGTTGTGCCACGAGGCCACCTTCGGGTCGAGCGCGATCGAGCGCCGCACCTGCGCCACAGCTTCGTCGACACGCTGCCGCTGGTAGAGCAAGACGCCGAAGAAGTGGACCAGGTTGGCATCGTCGGGCAGCGCCTTGAGCAACAGGCGGTACAAAGCCTCGGCGTCGTCGAGCCGGCCCTGGCGGTGCGTCGCGATCACGCTGGCCACGGCTTGGCGCAAGTCGGCGCTGGACCGCGGCGGCGGGCTGCCAAAAAGGTGGGCTGATTTCATCGGCATGGTCGAGGCCCACTATGCCAGCGCGCGGCGCGGCCTGGCATACGGCCGGGTACCTACTCAATCCCGCGCCAGACGCGGGATCTGAGGCGATCGCGGGCAGTTGCGGGTC
>JANOKR010000208.1:0-2168 GCA_031419315.1 Betaproteobacteria bacterium | reverse complement strand
ATGACGCCCCGGCAGCCGCCGAAGAAGCCGAGGCCCCGCCGGCGGCGTTGATCGACGACGCCGAACAGGCGCGCCGCGAAGCCGAAGCCGCGTCGCAGGCCGCGCTGATCCAGCGCCAGATCGAAGACGCCGAAGAGCGCCAGCGCCAGGCCGAAGCCGCGGCGCAGGCACAGCGCGAACGTGAGGCGGCCGAAGCCGCTGCCATCGCCGCGGCGGCTGCGCAAGCCGCTGCCGAAGCGACGGCGAAGGCAGCCGCACCTGATGTCGCACCGGCGGCACGCGCCGCGGTCGGCGCAGCCTCGACTGCCCCAACGGCGAAAGCCGGTCCAGCGGTGGCAACGACAGCAACGACGGCAACGACGGCGCCAGTGTCGCCGGCCGCGCCGGCCCCGGCGGTCGAGACCCCGAAACCCGGCCTGCGGGTGGTCAAGGCGGCAGACGCCGACGCCAGTGCGCGCCAGGCGCAAGCCGATTCCGACGCGCG
Source organism: Betaproteobacteria bacterium (assembly GCA_031419315.1). Classification (GTDB taxonomy): domain Bacteria; phylum Pseudomonadota; class Gammaproteobacteria; order Burkholderiales; family Burkholderiaceae_C; genus Rubrivivax. The sequence continues at coordinate 1,684 of JANOKR010000208.1, read as the reverse complement.
CCGCAAGAAGGCCGAAACCGACGCCGCAGCGATCCGCGAAATGATGTCGCGGCCCAAGGGCGTGCAGACCGCGAAGAAGGCCGAAGTAGCCAAGCCGGCGGCCGAGGCCGCGGGCATCAAGGGCACGATCCACAAACCCGCGGCCAAACCCGGCGCGCCGGGTGCTGCGGTGGCCAAGCCCGGCGACAAGAAAAACCTCAAGAGCGAAAAGCTGTCTTCGAGCTGGGCTGACGATGCGGCCAAAAAACGCGCCCTCAAGACCCGTGGCGACGGCGGCGGCTCGCGCCCGGGCTGGCGCGCACCGCGTGGTGCAAGGCGTGGCGAGCGTGACGACGGCCCGGGCAACTTTGCCGCGCCGGCCGAGCAGGTGACACAAGAAGTGCATGTGCCCGAGACGATCAGCGTGGCCGACCTGGCGCACAAGATGAGCGTCAAGGGCAGCGAGGTTGTCAAGCAGCTGATGAAGCTCGGCCAGATGGTCACCATCAACCAGCAGCTCGACCAAGAGACGGCGATGATCGTGGTCGAAGAAATGGGCCACAAGGCGCTGGCAGCCAAGCTCGACGACCCGGAAGCCTTCACCGAAGAAGATACCGCCGCGGCCGCGGCCGAGCAGTTGCCTCGCGCGCCGGTGGTCACCGTGATGGGCCACGTCGACCATGGCAAGACCTCGCTGCTGGACTACATCCGGCGCGCCCGCGTGGCCGCGGGTGAGGCCGGTGGCATCACCCAGCATATCGGCGCCTACCACGTCGAAACGCCGCGCGGCATGGTGACCTTTCTCGACACCCCGGGCCACGAAGCGTTTACCGCGATGCGGGCACGTGGTGCCAAGGCCACCGACATCGTGGTCCTGGTCGTGGCTGCCGACGACGGCGTGATGCCGCAGACCAAAGAGGCGATCCACCATGCCAAGGCGGCCGGTGTGCCGATCGTCGTGGCGATGAACAAGATCGACAAGCCCGAAGCGAATATCGAACGCCTGAAGAGCGAACTCGTGTCCGAGCAGGTCGTGCCCGAAGACTTCGGCGGCGACTCGCCGTTCATCGGGGTTTCGGCCAAGACCGGCCAGGGCGTCGACGCGCTGCTGGAGCAGTTGCTGCTGCAAGCCGAAATTCTTGAACTCAAGGCGCCGACGGCGTCGGCCGCCAAGGGCCTGGTCATCGAAGCCAAGCTCGACAAGGGCCGCGGCCCGGTGGCCACGGTGCTGGTGCAAAGTGGCACCTTGAAAAAGGGCGATATCGTGCTCGCCGGCAGCAGCTACGGCCGTGTGCGCGCGATGCTCGACGAAGACGGCAAGGCGGTCGAGTCGGCCGGCCCGTCGATCCCCGTCGAGATCCAGGGCCTGACCGAAGTGCCGCGCGCGGGTGACGACTTCATGGTCCTCTCCGACGAACGCCGGGCGCGCGAGATTGCCACCTTCCGCCTAGGCAAGTACCGCGAGGTCAACCTCAACCGCCGCCAGGCCGCCAAGCTCGAGAACATCTTCGAGAACGTGGGCGAAGGTGCGGCGCAAACCCTGGCGCTGATCATCAAGGCCGATGTGCAGGGCTCGCAAGAAGCGCTGGGCCAGTCGCTGGTCAAGCTCAGCACGCCCGAGGTCAAGGTGCAGATCGTGCACGCTGCGGTCGGTGGCATCACCGAGAGCGACGTCAACCTGGCCATCGCGTCCAAGGCGGTCATC
>JANOKR010000207.1:0-2099 GCA_031419315.1 Betaproteobacteria bacterium | reverse complement strand
CCGAGCACGATATTCGTGGCCAGGCTGTAGCTGCCGCTGTCGACTTCGATGATGTCGCCGGCGTCCAGGTCATAAGCGCGCAGCAGCGCGGCCAGGCTGGCCATCGGCCGGTTCGGGTTCTTGCCCGAGTTGCTGTTGTCGCCCACCGCGCTGGTGTATTCGTCACCGGCCAGGCTGCCGTCGTTGACGTAATACCGGTTGCCGGCGTTGGCGATCAGGAAGCCTTCGTCGCTGGTGTCGTTGACGGTGATATTGCCGCTGGGCGGGTTGATGCTGGCGATGATGCGCAGCCGCGCGGTGTTGCCCACCGTCTCGGTGTCGGGGGTCCACTGCGTGCTGCCGCGGCCAAAACTGTCCAGCGTCAGCCCGGTGGCCACTGTGGCCCAGCTGGCCCCGTCGTCGGTGCTGGCTTGCAGGCTCAAGACCGGGTTGGCCACACCGTTGGCGTTGACTTTTCGCAGCTCGATGCCGTTGACAAACGCCGGGTTGTTGGTCTTGTTGACAAACTCCAGCTTCAGGCCCTGCCCGCCAGTGACGCTGATGTCCAGCGTCAGCGCCACGGCCTTGTTGATCGCCCCGGCCAGCGCACGCACGTCAACATCAGTGGCGATGACGACGCCGTTGGCCAGGATGTCGAACTTGCGCTGGCCGACCACGTTGATGCTGGGGTCGGCGAAGTACAGCACGGTCTGGTACGCGCCGTCGGGCGCGTCGAGCTCGTAGACCATCTTGTTGCCTACGCCGCTGAGCGTGTAGCTGTAGCTGCGCACCATGGCTTCGGGCACGTCGGCGCCCACCGCACTCATGTTGATTGGCGTGGTCGCAGCGATGTTGCCGTAGTAGCTGGCGTCAAAGCCGTCGCTGCGGTCACCGGTTTGCTGCTGGCTCCAGTTGGCCGCACCGGCCAGATAGTTCTGCGACGCGTCGAGTCGCAGCACGCTGTCGTAGGGCAGCAGCCCGGCACTGCGCCAGCTCACCGTGACCGGCACGCCGATCTCGAATTTCTCCAGCCCGTTGGGGCTCAGGATCTGCACCATCGGGTCAGCGCTGGGGTTGGCTTGGGCGGTGTTGCCGTAGGCACCTTGGTCCACGCGGTTGCCACTGGGCCGACGCTCGGCGAGGCTGCGGCTGTTGGGGTCGCCACGGTCGATGGCGGGTGAGTTGTTCTGCAGGTGCAGGTCGTCGTCGGCACCGAAGTCGCCGACCAGGCGTTCGATGCGCACGGCGTCGGCGGCAACGCGGCCATTGGCCAGGTTGTCGATCACCACGCGCAGGCTGGCGCCGCTGATGCGCACCAGGGTCAGGTTTTCCCAGATGCTGCCGGCCTCGGTGAAGCCGGCCGCCGCGTGAGCGTTTTGGTCGATGGTGTCGGCGCCGACGATGGTGTCGCCGTCGTAGGCGCGCACGGTGACAACGTTGGCAAAGGTGTTGAGCCCGGAGTTGTCGTACTGGTACGGCCAGCTGCCCGAAATGCGGTAGTAGCCGGGGGTCAGGCCGTCGAAGGTCCAGCTCGCGCTGTTGCTGCCGTCGCCAGGGTTGCTGTTGCGCACATCGCCGCCGCGCGGCTGGGTGTTGCCGCCGCTGCCCGCGCTGACCCAGGTGCCCACGGTGTTGAAGGTGGCGTCACCATCGTCGACGATGCGCACGCTGCCGGGCACTGCCGTGCCGTCCCAGCCAACGATGCCGTCGGCGCCGTCGATGTCGACAAAGCGCGCGTCAGCAGTCAGGCTGTTGCGGTCTTGGCCGAGTTCATAAAACCAGTCGGTGCGGTTGAAGAAGGGGCGGTCTTCCCAGTAGCCGAGCTTGGCATCGAGTCCCAGCATGAACAGGTTGTAGTCGGACTCAAAACCCTGTTGGCTGTCGCTGGCCACGTACAGCGCGTGGCCGTCGTTGCGCACATCCAGGATGTTGTTGCGGATCACGATGTCGCGGCTGTTGCCCTGGACTTGCAGCGCTGGGGCCGAGCCCAGGCTGGCCACGATGGTGTTGTTTTCGATGCGCGTGTGCACACCGCCACTTTCGTAGGCGCCGCTGACCAGCACGCCAGCGCCGCCGTTGGCTTCGACGACGTTGTTCAGGATCCAGTTGCTCCACTGGCC